>CADFQU010000117.1 GCA_902836505.1 Streptococcaceae bacterium | reverse complement strand
TGTGCGGAGGTGGGACGACGAAATCGAATTCTAACGAATGACCGATTTCTGTCCTTTGTATCTCTATTTCATCTACATGAAATTTTTGGAAAAACCGTTCGCGTTCTTCTATAATAGCAGGACTTGGATTTTTGAGGGAAGTTAATAAATCGACCAAGTCAGGTGTGACTTCTCGAATCAGCTCCCCCAGTGACCAAATGGCTGTTGCAATATGAATCTGGTTTTGCGAGGTTTCGATAATTTCTAGAAGTTTAGGAATGGCAGACCGGTCATTAGCATTGGCCAAGGCAATAATAGCATTGCGCTGAAGGATATTTTTCCCCCGCCAACTACCAGCGACCATTCCGAATTTTTCTTTGAATTGACCATTGGATAGCTCGATAAAGGGGATTAATTCTGGGTGAGCGAGTTCCGGATCAATGTCAGTGGCTAGTGGGTTATCCAGACCACGATTGTAGGGACAACAGATTTGACAGATATCACAACCGTAGATGACCGTCTTAATCTTTTTACGGAACTCCATATCCATCATGCCCTTGTCTTGGGTCTGAAAGGATAGACAACGTCGGGCATTCATGGTGCCATCTCCAATTAAGCAAGAAGTCGGGCAGGCTTCTACACAGCGGTTGCAATCTCCGCAACCATAGTCGACTGCTTGATCGGGTTCAATTTCTAGGTTGGTGATAAGCTCCCCTAAAAACATATAAGAACCGTATTCTTTTGAGATGACGAGGCCGTTCTTACCGATAAAACCAATTCCGGCCCGTTGAGCAACAGCGGTATCGACTAAGGCACCGGTATCGACCATCCCCTTGTATTCGAAGTTAGCCGTCAATTCTTCAATCCCTTTAGCTAGGCGGTCCAACTTATCCTGTAGGACATAGTGGTAGTCTATGCCCCAACTGTTGGGAGTGAATTTTCCGCGTTTATAGGCTGTCTTCTGAGGTTGTTGTTTTAACTTGTGAGGGTAGGCAACGGCAATGGAAATAATCGTTTTAGCAGAAGCTAAACTTAAGCGTGGCTGGATTCGTTCTTCGATATTTTTGTGCTCAAACCCTGAATTTCGGCCTTCCTCTACAGCTAGGCGGAGGGATTTTTCTAAATAGGAAAAATCATCTGCAGTGGTAAAACCGATTTTTGAAATACCGATGGAGTGAGCCAACTCGATAATGGATTCTTTGAGATTCATATACCTATTATAGCGAAAAGCCGGTAAAAATGCGAAAAACGTGCAAAAAATTAAAAAGGGGATTAAGGGCTTGGTAGAGCTTTCAAAAACGAATGAAATTTTGTATAATAAGGTATTGAATACAAGGATATATGGAGGCAGGTATGTCACAACCGTTATTTTTACAATCCGTCATGCAGGAAAAAATTTGGGGTGGAACTAGATTACGAGATGAGTTTGGCTATGAAATCCCGAGCGATCATGTTGGTGAATACTGGGCTATTTCGGCCCATCCCCATGGTGTTTCAGTTGTTAAAAATGGGCCTTATGCTGGAATGGGCTTGGATCAACTTTATGCAGAGCATCGTGAATTATTTGGAGATCGAACAGAACCGGTCTTTCCTTTATTGACAAAGATTCTGGATGCCAATGACTGGCTCAGTGTTCAGGTTCACCCGGATGATGCCTATGGAATGGAGCATGAAGGAGAACTTGGGAAAACCGAATGCTGGTATATTATTGCTGCGGATGAAGGGGCGGAGATTATCTATGGTCACCACGCCCAGTCCAAGGAAGAATTACGTCGAATGATCGAAGCCAAAGAATGGGATGATCTTTTAGCACGGGTTCCTGTGAAAGCGGGAGATTTCTTCTATGTTCCAAGTGGAACCATGCATGCCATCGGTTCGGGTATTTTGATTTTGGAAACCCAACAATCAAGCGATACGACGTATCGAGTTTACGACTTTGATCGCAAAGATGATCAAGGGAATTTACGTGAATTGCACATTGAACAGTCTATTGATGTACTGAACTTAGGTGCTCCGGCAAATAGCCGACCAGTTGAGGAAAAAGTTGACCACTTGTCATCGACTTTGTTAGTGGCCAATGACTTCTTTGGTGTTCACAAATGGGTCATCAATGGGGAAGTTCGATTTGAAAAGTTGATTTTAAAAAGACTGCTGATTATGGCTTATTGAGCGTCTTAGCTGGCCAAGGTCAGCTAATTGTAGACGGAAAAGATTACCCAATTCAAAAAGGGTGCCATTTTATTTTACCAAGCGATGTTGAAGCTTGGACGATAGAAGGACAAGATTTAGAATTAATCGTAAGCCATCCATAAAAAGAAAGGGCTTGAGTAAATGCTGTGGAGCGACTCAAGCCTTTTTTATCTGATATTAAAATTTTTTGAAAAAGCCTTGACTCTGCCCTAAGGGGAGGGTATATACTATCCAGTGTAAGGAGGAAATCATGTATCATATCAAAGAAGCTGCGCAACTCTCAGGTGTCTCTGTCAAGACCTTGCGCCACTACGATAAGATTGGACTTCTAGTCCCTGTATAATCTGAAAATGGTTAAGGACCTACAGTTAAGAGGACTTAGAAAGACTACAGATCATTCTTTATTACAAATATCTAGGCTTTTCTTTAGAAAAAATAGCAGAGCTGTTGAAGGAAGAACAGATAGACTTGTTGCCACATTTGACCAAGCAGTTGGATTACCTGATACAAGAAAGGCAACATCTGGATACCTTGATTTCTACCTTGCAAAAAACCATTCAGGAACAAAAAGGAGAAAGAAACATGACGATTGAGGAAAAATTTACTGGATTTAGCTACCAAGAAAGTCAGAAATACCACCAAGAGGCGGTAGAGAAGTATGGCCAAGAAGTCATGAACCAAGCACTTGAACGCCAAAAAGGGTCGCGAAGATGAGTCTACGGTCGCCTTTAACCAAGTCTTTCAAACTTTGGCACAAAATCTTCAAGCTGGTTTACCTGCAACAGCAACTGAAAACCAAGAGCAAGCAGCCAAGCTCTTGCAAGCCATTCGTACTTATGGATTTGACTGCTCTATTGAAGTCTTCGGACATATCGGTAAAGGATACGTCTATAACCCTGAGTTTAAGGAAAACATTGATAAAATTGGAAATGGTACAGCCCAGTACACATCAGATGTCATTGCTCACTATGTGGAACATCAAGCTAAATAATAAAGTGGTGGAGAGTCTTCTCTGCCATTTTTGTTTGGAGAAAGTTGAAAGGAAGAAGTCCGAACTATGGTAGATTCAAGGGATAGACGATGTGAAAAGTTTATGAAAATTTCACAAAAATTTACGTTATAGATTGACAGCTATAAAAAAAAGGAGTAGAATAACCCCTGTTTTATGAAAAGTGGAAGCAGGGCAGGCTCTTGTGCATACAGCTAAAGTTTGTCCTACACTGTGAGCTATGAATCGTCAGAAAGACGTGTCTGGCTTGTAAGATGACGATGATTGCTTAGAGGTTGGAGATTATTTCAGCCTCTAGATCTTTTTCAAGGAGTTTTTTATGTTTTCAACATTAAAAAAATGGTTTATTGGTCGCCCTTTGAAATCTGGTGCGGAAGCTGAAGGGGGCTTACTCGGGAAAATGCAGGCTTTGGCGATGCTCTCAAGTGACGCCCTTTCCTCTATTGCTTACGGCCCTGAGCAGGTCGTGTTGGTCTTGATGACGGTATCGGCAGGAGCCATTTGGTGGTCTCTTCCAATTGGGGTTGTGGTGCTGATTCTTTTAGCCAGCTTGACCATTTCTTACCGTCAAGTTATTCATGCCTATCCTCAAGGGGGCGGGGCCTACATGGTGACTACGGAGAATTTGTCTCCCAAAGCGGGTTTGATTGCTGGTGGCAGTCTCTTGGTCGACTACATGCTGACAGTAGCGGTATCTGTTTCATCTGGTGCAGATGCCATTACCTCAGCCATTCCAGCCTTGCATCCATACAACCTTCATATCTCCATCTTGTTGGTTTTGATCTTGATGTTGATGAACCTGCGGGGGCTTCGTGAATCGGCTTCTTCCTTGATGGTTCCGGTTTATCTCTTTATTGTTAGTACCATTGCCCTAGTTGGGTATGGCTTTGTCCAAATTTTGACGGGCCAATTGCCTTACAACGCGACTGCTCATGTGGGGCAAACCATTTCAGGTGTGAGTGTCATCCTTTTGTTACGCGCCTTCACCAGTGGTTCTGCCTCTTTGACAGGGGTTGAAGCCATCTCCAATTCGGTTCCTTTCTTTAAAAAACCAAAAGCCAAGAATGCGGCGTCGACTTTGACCATCATGGCCTTGATTTTGGGAATCATGTTTGCAGGAATTACCTTCCTCAATTACTGGGTTGGTGTGGTTCCTGCTAAAAATGTGACGACTTTGGCTCAAATGGCTCAAGCCATTCTAGGCAACTCTCCAGTTGGACAAGCTTTCTTCTATGTCTTCCAATTGTCAACAGCCTTGATATTGGCGGTTGCGGCCAA
>CADFQU010000116.1 GCA_902836505.1 Streptococcaceae bacterium | reverse complement strand
ATTTCAATGAAATAGTATATTTTTTTAGATTGCATTGACTTTGCATAAGATTAGGACTAAAATATAGGTGCGGAAACCGCTTACAAATTCAAAAGGAGGTCTGGTTATGGTGAGCGACAGACAACAACGTTTTTCTTTGCGAAAATATGCAGTCGGCTTAGTATCAGTGCTTGTCGGATGCTTTTTTTGTGGGGTGACTGTTTTAGCCCAGGAGCAGGAAGGACAGGTAGATGTACCTGCTATTGTAGCAAAAGAAGAAAGCCAAGAGGTGAATCTGTCAGCAGGACAGGATAAAGGCTCAAACGAAGATTTATCGACGGATAAAGGGAGGGAGGAATCTTCTCCACAAGAGCAATCGAAGGCTGAGAAAACTGTTGAGATAGCCCCTTCCAATGCTCAAACAACTCCAGATTCGGACCCTACAGCAGCAGAGACTGATGCTAAGGACCAGACCAAGCAACCACAAACCACCTCTTCAGCCTCTAGCGATTCTTCAAATGAAGAGAAGATCTTGTCAGCTTCTGTTATGGCAAGTCCAACAGCTAATCCTGAGCTTGCTACGACGGACACTCCCAAGGAAGTAGCTAAAGAAACTCTAGAAGATGCAAGTCCAGTCGAGGTCCTAGTTCGCCTGAAAGAAAAGGTTTCGGATGGAAGTGGAGCAGAATCTCCGACTTCAAAAGAAGCTCGTATCCAGCAAACCAACCAAGATCATGAACAATTTTTGAAAGAACTTGAAAGACAATCCATTCAGTTCAAAAAATTGTATGACGTTAATTTGCTCTTTAATGGACTGGCTCTAGAGACGACCTATGGAGATGCTAAAAAGATCCGGGGACTAGCACGTGTAGATGCAGTAGATTATGCTCCACTCGGTCGGACCAGAGTAGCGGAGGACCAGCCTGCTCCTGCATCACCAGCTTCAACTACGACCAAGGTCAGTGAAGAAAATAGCCTCATCAATTTACAGCCACTCTGGGATAAAGGCATCAAGGGTCAGGGACAGGTTGTAGCAGTTATCGATTCAGGGGTAGATCCGGCACACGATATTTTCCGCCTGACAGATATCAATAAGGCCAAGTACAAGAGTGAAGCAGAAATTGAAGAAGCCAAGAAAAAAGCAGGCATCACTTACGGAAAATGGTACAACAATAAAGTCGTCTACGTTCACAACTATAGTGATATGAATGATAATGTTAAAGAAGACGATCCAATCTCTCACGGAGCCCACGTTGCAGGAACGGCTGTTGGGAATGCCTCTCAACCATCCCCAAATGGTGAAATTATCCGAGGTGTCGCTCCAGAAGCTCAGCTTATGTTTTTACGTGTTTTCTCAGACACCAAGGGTGGTCAAGTTCAAAATTTCATCTACACCAAGGCGGTAGAAGATGCCATCAAATTAGGGGCTGATTCCATCAATATGAGTTTGGGAACCGCATCAGGCTCTATCTATGATGTAGGAGAAATCACGCGCCAGGCCTTTGATGCAGCGAGAAAGGCGGGTGTAACCATTACAGTTGCTTCTACCAATATGGCCACCAATGGCTTCTGGCACAGCAAGCCACTTGCAAGCACACCAGATTATGGAATGACAGGGACCCCATCCGTCAATCCCAATGTCCTTTCGGTCGCTTCGATTAATAGTCTGACCAAGCATGAGTCGACAGAAGCAAGCCTGACAGTAGAAGCATTAAAAGGTTCGAAAGACTTCCCAGATGGCAAAATTCCGATGCACTCCTTTGTAGAACGTGACGCCTTTCGTACAACGATCCCTCAAAGCTATCTCCATGTGGAAAAGGGAGGGATCGATCACTACCAAGCTGATAGCATCAATGGTCACTTAGTCCTTACTGAACGAGGTGGTGAAGTTTCTGATGTGGATAAGATCAAAGAACTTAAAAGAGCTGGAGCAACAGGTGTGATCTTTTACCAGACCGAAGAGCAGGGCAATAATCCCATAGGATTTGACTTAGAAGGACTTGGAGAGCGATTCCCAGTTGGGGTCATTGGGCACGATGCTGGAAGTGTCCTAGCTCAACATGCCAATGACTACCAGCTCCATATTGCCAACAAATTCAAACGTGTGCCTTATGATGCGGCTAATCAACTATCCGACTTCTCCTCTTGGGGGCTATCAGCTGATGGCGACCTCAAACCAGATGTCACCCTTCCAGGAGGTATGATCTATTCATCTGTAAATAATGGAGAGTACTATATGGATAGGGGAACCAGTATGGCCTCTCCCCATGCAGCAGGAGCCACTGTACTGGTGAAACAAGCCTTGAAGGAGCGCTTCCCTCATCTCAGCCCAGAACAGTTGCAAGTTCTTGTCAAACAAATGACCATGAGTACAGCTGTCCCTCATGTGGATGAGGAGACCCAGGCCTATTCTTCTGTTCGACAGCAAGGAGCAGGGGTTATGGATGTTACAGCGGCAGCTCTAGGGGATCTCTATGTAACAGCCAAAGATGCCAAAAGCAGTCTAACACTTGGAAATGTCACCGATACCTTTGAGTTTGATGTAACCATCCACAATCTTTCCAATCAAGATAAGTCTATCCACTATGAAACCACCCTTCAGACAGACCAAGTCCAGGATGGAAAATTCACCCTTCATCCGCGTCTCTTAGAAACCCTAGATGGCAAGGAAACCATCACGATTCCAGCCAATGGTCAGCGGACGATCCACGTGTCAGTTGACGCGAGCAAGTACAAGGAAGAGCTCAGCAAACAAATGCCAAATGGTTATTTCTTAGAAGGTTTTGTACTTGTCAAAGATGCCAGCAGCAACAAACATCTGGTCAGTCTCCCTTATGTTGGCTTCCATGGAGATTACCAAAATCTTCGCGGAATCGAAAAGCCTATCTACGAATATACAGGTAGTGACAAGCCATTTTACTACTACAAGGACAAGACAGACTATCCAGATGAAAAAGTCCCAGAAACGCCAGAGCGTCATCCAGACAACCATTTTACTTCTTTGATTAGTTATGTCTATGAAAATGGAGAGTCTGTAGCCAAAACTCTAGGTCAAGATGGGGATAACTTTGATGGGGACCAACTCTACTTCTCTCCAAATAATGATTCCAGCTTTGATAGCATCAAGGTAAAGGCCGTCATGCTTCGCAATGTCGAAAATGTCCATCTTTCTGTCTACAAGAAGGATGACACAGCTCGTACCAATCCGATTTACGAAGTTGGAAATGAAGTGCATCGAAAGACCGACTGGAGTTACCGGATTGGGAATCGCAGTGAAGAGTTTTATGAAATCTCTTGGGAAGGCTTGGACAAAGATGGCAAACAATTGCCAGATGGAGAATACCAATTTGTGATTACCTACCGTCCGACTGCTTCAGGAGCCAAACAACAAGAACTCAACTTCAAGGTTAAGATTGACAATACGGCTCCAAGCATAGAGACTGGAAGTGCTCAGTACGATCCAAAGACCCGGATTTTCCGTCCAGGTAAGGTGATTGAAACCGGCAGTGGCCTGGCAGGAACTTATCTGTCCTACGTCAAGGACGGGGAAACAGTAGCCTTGGAACCTCAAGAGGACGGCAGTTATCTGCTTCCAGAAGGGGTGGACCTCTCTACTGTCCGTTATAGCATTTGGGATAAGGTCTACAATACCACTGAGTTGGACATCGAAGGGAAGAAAATAGAGGCAACGCCCCCAACGAATAAAGCCAGCTCAGATGAACAACCAACCGAGACAGAGACTGAAAAACCGAAGGCTGAAAAGGGGACCTTAGAGGTCGTCTTTAAAGATAGCAGTGGAGAAGTGATTTCTTATTATCCATCTGTCGTTCGTTACCAGGTAGTGGATGACCAAGGGCGGGTTGTGGAAGGAGAGTTCAATGCTTCCTACAATGGCGGTACCTTCCCAGACTTGCCTTTCGGTACTTATACAGTCAAAATCACCTTATCGGATTACCATTATGATTGGGGAACAGAACTGGTGAAGAAGGTGACCATTTCACCTGAAAATCCACAGCCGAAAGTGACCTTTGCCTTCCACTATTTAGATGAAAATAAACTCACTATTGGATTTGATCAGCCAGTTCCGATAGGCACGGTCGTAAAAGTGGTAGGCAAAGACGGTATTAGTCGCCTTCTTCCACAAAGCATCTATGATTTGCAACGCTTTGAGACCATGCTGATGAACGGATCTTATCGTGTCCATGTGGAACTCCCGGCAGGCTATCGTGCATCGGAAAATGATTTCCTTTATGAAGTGACCAATCAGATCAATTTTCACCTTCTTTCTTTCGTTAAAGACGTTATCAAGACAAACCCAGAGGAGCACAGTGGAGCGATTGTAGCCCCAGTGAATCCAGCAACTCCTGTAGCTCCAGTGCTGCCAACCGAGCCAACAGTTCAACCAACTGAATCAGAAAGCAAAGAATCAGACAAGGTTAAACCAGTCGCTGTTACCTATCATACAGGTGCTCAAGAAGCTGTA
>CADFQU010000115.1 GCA_902836505.1 Streptococcaceae bacterium | reverse complement strand
CGGAGGTGGGACGACGAAATCGAATTCTAACGAATTACCGATTTCTGTCCCACTCCCTTAACCTATTTATCCACCAAGGTAGGCCTTGCGGACTTCTTCTGAGGCTAAGAGTTCTTTTCCTGTTCCGGAAAGAACGACTTTCCCTGTTTCCAAAACATAACCGCGGTCTGCGATGGCAAGGGCCTTGTTGGCATTTTGCTCAATCAAGAGAACGGTTGTTCCTTGTTTTTGGATATCTTGGATGATATCAAAGATTTCTTGGATAAAGATTGGAGCCAATCCCATAGAAGGTTCATCCAAAAGCAAGAGTTTTGGTGTTGACATAAGTGCACGACCCATTGCCAGCATTTGTTGTTCCCCACCAGATAGGGTCGCTGCATCTTGGTTCTTCCGTTCTTCCAAACGTGGGAAACGTGAGAAGACTTTCTTCAAGTTAGCTTGATTTTCTTCTCGATCTTTTTTCAAGAAAGCTCCCATTTCTAAGTTTTCCATAACGGTCAAGCCTGGAAAGACGTGGCGGCCTTCTGGAACTTGAGAGAGCCCCGCAGCTACAATTTTTTGAGCCGGAACCTTTTGAATCTCCTGACCCAAAAACTCGATTTTCCCAGCACTTGGACGCACCAAACCTGAAATGGTACGAAGAATAGATGTTTTCCCAGCGCCATTGGCACCGATCAAGGAAACAACTTCCCCTTCATTGACTTCGAAACTGACATCACGGACAGCCTGGATCATGCCATAGTGTACAGAAAGATTTTCAACTTTTAACATAGACATTAGGCTTCACCTCCTAGATATGCTTCGATTACACGTTTGTTGGACTTGATTTCATCTGGCGTACCATGGGCAATCAAGCGACCATATTCCAATACATAAATCCGCTCTGTTACTTCCATGACCAAACTCATATCGTGCTCGATCAGCATGATCGTAATATTAAATTCTTTTTGAATGCGACGGATCAGTTGCGTTAATTCTCCGGATTCTTGAGGGTTCATCCCTGCAGCAGGCTCATCCAAGAAGAGGATTTTTGGCTCTGTAGCAAGGGCACGAACGATCTCTAAGTGACGTTGTTGACCGTAAGCTAAGTTTTTGGCCAAGGTTTCTGCTTCTTTTTCCAAACCAAATATCGCTAACAATTCGAGGGCTTTTGCTTTCAATGCTTCTTCATTTTTGTAATAGCTTGGCAAACGGAAAAGACTAGCAAAAACATGTGGTTTGTGGTGATTGGCAAAGGCAATCAAGACATTGTCCAAAACACTCAAATCTTTAAAGAGACGAATATTTTGGAAAGTCCGTCCAAGACCACCAGCAGCGATTTTATAAGGGGCTTTCCCGTTTAAAAGGTGCCCATCTAAAGTAATGGTCCCTTCACTTGGCTCATACACTCCTGTTAGGAGGTTGAAGAGGGTTGTTTTACCGGCACCGTTGGGTCCAATCAAACCAACCAATTCCCCTTCGTTAAGTTCCATGGTCACATCCCCAACGGCTGTCAAACCACCAAAGTTTTTTGTTAAATTTTTTACTTCAAGAAGTGCCATTAGTTAGCCTCCTTTTTTGTGAGTAATTTTTTCAAGCTAAATTCCCATGTTCCAAGAAGACCACCTGGGCGGAAGATCATTACGAGAATCAAAGCTAATGAGTAAATGATCATACGGATGCTTGAGAAGTCTTGAAGCACCATGTTCAAGATCCCCAAGACGATGGCTGCCACAACTGTTCCTGACATCGATCCCAAACCACCGAAAACAACAATAATCAAGACATTAATAGTATTGGTGAAAGAGTAATCTTTCGGAACAACAGAACCGATAAAGCCGGCTTGAAGAGATCCAGCAATCGCCGCTGTGATCGCACCAAATACAAAGGCAATGACTTTAACTTTGGTCGTATTGATCCCAACAGATTCTGCGGCGATTTCATCTTCACGAACAGAAAGGGTAGAACGCCCAATTGGACTGCGTAAGAAGTTAATCGTAAAGATCGTTGTAATCACGACAAAGAGGTAAACCAATTGCCAGGTTGTAAAGGCTGGCAAACCAAGGATCCCTGCGGCACCATTTGTTAGGGTACCACCATTGACGATCAAGATCCGGATAATTTCTGAAACCCCAAGTGTTGCAATCGCTAGATAGTCCCCTTTCAACCGAAGGGTTGGTACCCCAACGATCAAGGCAACGATACCAGCAATCAAGGCTCCTAAAATCATAGCGCCAAAGAAAGCTCCGTAGGTTGGTGATTTAGAACCGAGAATAGCTGCAGAATAGGCACCAATCGCCATAAATCCAGCGTGTCCTAGCGAGAATTGACCTGAAAAACCAACGATGAGGTTCAAACCAACCGCAAGAATGATATTAATCCCGATTTGTTCCAAAATTTGGATATAGAAGAGGTTGAGAACACCTGCTGCAACCAAGACTTGGATCAAGGCAAAACCTGCTACCAAAAGACCAAGCCAGACTAAATTCACTTTTAAATTTTGTTTCATGGCTTACACCTTCTCTTTCACATTTTTACCGAGGATACCTGCAGGACGGATGAGCAAGATCACAATCAAGATGGCATACACAATGGCATCACGAAAATCTGAGAGACCGATCGCTGTAGCGAAGGTTTCCAACAAACCGATGACAAATCCACCTAGAGCAGCACCTGGAATGATTCCGATTCCTCCAAGAACGGCTGCGACAAAGGCTTTAATCCCTGGTGTCATCCCCATCAAAGGTTCGATGGAGTTGTAGTACAAACCGATCAAGACACCACCAGCACCCGCTAAGGCTGATCCCAAAGCAAAGGTAAAGCTGATGGTCCGGTTGACGTTAATCCCCATCAATTGAGCAGCATCGCTATCGACAGAAACGGCACGCATAGCTTTCCCCATCTTTGTCTTTTGGATAATAAATTGAAGAGCAACCATCAAGAAAATAGACACTCCTAAAATCATCAATTGAATGTTGGAGATTGAAATAGGACCAAAGTTGTAACGAACAATTTCAATGACTTGCGGGAAGGAACGGGTATTGGCCCCTACAAAGAAGACCATCCCATATTCGAGCAAGAAGGAAACCCCGATGGCTGTGATCAAGGCTGCAATCCGAGTTGAATGACGAAGCGGACGATAAGCCAGGTATTCAATCACAACCCCTAAAATAGCTGTCCCAACCATCGCCAGAAGCAAGGCTACAAAGAAGTTAACTTTCAATGAGTTCAATAAGAAATATCCCATAAAGGCACCTACCATGTAGATATCCCCATGGGCAAAGTTGATCAATTTGATAATTCCATACACCATAGTATAACCAAGGGCTAAGAGTGCATAAACACTTCCCAAGATTAGACCGTTCACTAATTGCTGGAGCATTTGAACCATCCTTTCTAACAATAAAGAGCGAGGCCAGGAATTTTCATTCTCCCAGCCTCTTGTACAAACAACAAATGATAATTAAGGTTTAACCGACTCAACTGACTCAACTTTACCATCCTTTAAGCCAATCATAAGTGCAGATTTAACCGGATTATGGTCTTTGTCAATAGACATTGTACCAGTAACACCTTCCAAGTCTTTCAACTTCGCAAGGTTGTCTTTCAATTCAACAGAGTTCTTAGCACCTTTAGATGCTTCTGCAATCATGTAAACTGAATCATATGCCAAAGCTGCAAACATTGAAGGTTCTTCGTTGTATTTCGCTTTATAAGCTTCTACGAATTTCTTGGCTTTATCAGTCATTTCACCTTCAGTAGAGAATCCAGCTACGTAGTAGATATCTGTAGCTGCAGCAGGTGTTGCTTGTTCAACGAATTTCGCATCACTAAATCCATCACCACCGATGATTGGTTGTTTGATTCCCATACCACGTGCTTGGTTTACGATTTTACCAGTTTCAGTGTAGTACCCTGGAAGAACAATCGCATCGAAGTCTTTATCTTTGATTTTTGTAAGGGCAGCTTGGAAGTCTGTATCCTTAGATTGGAAAGTTTCTGTCGCTACGATTTCACCTTTATAAGATTTCTTAAAGGCTTCAGCAATCCCTTTCGCATAGTCAGATGAGTTATCATAGTAAAGAACAACTTTCTTCGCTTTCAAGTTCTCAGTTGTGTATTTTGAAATGATTTGTCCTTGGAAGCTATCGATGAAGGTTGCACGGAAAAGGTAATCTTGACCTTTTGTCAAATTGTCTTGTGTTGCTGATGGGGTTACCAATGGAACACCTGCTTTACCAGCATTCGCAACCGCTGCGGCAGTGGCACCTGAAGTTGCAGGTCCTACAAGAGCGTTCACTTTTGATTGAGTGACAAGGTTTGTAGTGATGGTAGCTGCTTCAGCTGTTTCAGATTTGTTATCTTTGTCTGTGACAACAATCTTCTTACCATCGGCTCCACCATTAGCATTGATTTCATCAACGGCCAATTGAGCACCTTTTTGTTCAGCACTACCATATGCTGGCAGAAATGATTCTGGAAATGCAGAACCGGGACACTCAACTCTCTCTTATGC
>CADFQU010000114.1 GCA_902836505.1 Streptococcaceae bacterium | reverse complement strand
GTGCCCTGGTTAAAATTGAAAAACGTGTCCACAGTGTTGGTCACTCAGAGCGTACTGGTGTAGTGGTTGAGCCACGCTTGTCTACGCAATGGTTCGTTAAGATGGATCAATTAGCTAAAAATGCTATTGCCAACCAAGACACAGAAGACAAGGTAGAATTCTACCCACCTCGTTTCAACGATACCTTCCTTCAATGGATGGAAAATGTCCACGACTGGGTAATCTCTCGTCAGCTCTGGTGGGGTCACCAAATCCCTGCTTGGTACAATGCTGAGGGTGAAATGTACGTTGGCGAAGAAGCACCAGAAGGTGACGGCTGGAAACAAGACGAAGATGTCTTGGATACTTGGTTCAGTTCTGCCCTCTGGCCATTCTCAACTATGGGTTGGCCTGATGTGGAAGCAGAAGACTTCAAACGTTACTTCCCAACTTCAACCTTGGTAACAGGTTACGATATCATCTTCTTCTGGGTGTCTCGTATGATCTTCCAATCATTGGAATTCACAGGACGCCAACCATTTAAGAACGTCTTGATCCACGGTTTGATTCGTGACGAGCAAGGACGTAAGATGTCTAAGTCACTCGGTAACGGGATTGACCCAATGGATGTTATCGAGAAATATGGTGCCGATGCCCTTCGTTGGTTCCTTTCAAACGGTTCTGCACCAGGTCAAGACGTGCGCTTCTCTTACGAGAAAATGGATGCTTCATGGAACTTCATTAACAAGATCTGGAACATCTCTCGCTACATCCTCATGAACAATGAAGGTTTGACCCTCGAGCAAGCAACGGCTAATGTGGAAAAAGTTGTCAACAAAGAAGCTGGAAACGTCACAGACCGCTGGATTCTCCACAACCTCAATGAAACGATCGGAAAAGTCACTGAAAACTTTGACAAGTTTGAGTTTGGTGTAGCTGGCCACATCCTCTACAACTTCATCTGGGACGAGTTTGCGGACTGGTACGTTGAGTTGACCAAGGAAGTCCTTTATAGCGATAACGAAGAAGAGAAAGTCATCACACGTTCTGTTCTCCTTTACACTTTGGACAAGATCCTTCGTCTCCTTCACCCAATCATGCCATTCGTGACAGAGGAAATCTTTGGACAAATCTCAGAAGGCTCTATCGTTACAGCAGAATACCCAACTGTTAACCCAGCCTTTGAAGACCTGGCTGCCCACACTGGTGTAGAAAGCCTCAAAGACTTGATCCGTGCTGTTCGTAATGCGCGTGCGGAAGTAAACGTAGCACCAAGCAAGCCAATCACCATCCTTGTTAAGACAAGCGATAGCGACTTGGAAGCCTTCTTTAACAGCAATGTCAACTACATCAAACGCTTCACAAATCCAGAACACTTGGAAATCGCATCAACCATCCCTGCGCCTGAACTGGCAATGTCAAGCGTCATCACAGGAGCAGAAATCTACTTGCCTCTCGCTGACCTCCTCAATGTCGAAGAAGAATTGGCTCGTCTCGACAAAGAACTCGCTAAATGGCAAAAAGAACTGGATATGGTCGGTAAGAAGCTCTCTAACGAACGCTTCGTAGCCAATGCCAAACCAGAAGTCGTCCAAAAAGAACGCGACAAACAAGCCGACTACCAAGCGAAATACGACGCGACCGTAGCACGTATTGATGAGATGAAGAAGCTGGTTAAATAAACACAGAAACACGGCTGAATGCCGTGTTTTTTTGGTATAATGAAACTATTAAATAACGGTAGAAAAGAGACAATCTATGCCAGAAGGCGTAACTTTATTTCAAGACACTCTTATTAAATCATTAAAATATGGTTTTGTGGATAATATCCAGTATCAAGAGGGTGGGTATTCACCACAGATTTTGATCAACGATCATGAGATGAAGCGATATGTTTTAACGGATTTACAAGAGGAGTTGAGCAAGTGTAAGGCCTTTTACATATCAGTGGCCTTTATTACACAGTCTGGGATTGCCTTGATTAAGTCGCAATTGTCTGATTTGATGGATAAAGGAATCAAAGGTAAAATTCTGATTTCTCCTTATCTTGATTTTAATGATCCAGTGGCTATGCAAGAACTACTCAAGTTAGAGAATGTAGAAGTTCGTTTGACCCCTGAGAGTTTGCAGATGCACGCCAAATTTTATCTCTTTGAACATGAGGGAAGGCAGGTATTGATTTCGGGTAGTTCGAATCTGACCCACAATGCTCTCAAGATCAATTATGAGTGGAATATTAAATTGACATCTACCCATAATGGAGAACTTATTCGAGCTACTAAAGCTGAATTTGACAAGATTTGGGAGAAGTCTGATCTTTTGACAGATGACAAGATTGCTTCTTATGCGCGTAAACGTCAGAATGTTATTCGAGTGGATCAGATTCGCGAAGAGAAGACGGCTCAATATCAGAGTGAAACGATTAGTCCTAATGAAATGCAAAAGGATGCCTTAAAAGGCTTGCAGGCGATTCGTGATTCTGGAAAAAAGAAGGCTTTGGTCATCAGTGCAACTGGGACAGGAAAAACTTTTCTATCAGCTTTTGATGTTCAACAGTTTAAACCAGAAAGAATGCTTTTCATTGTTCACCGAGAGCAGATTTTACAGAAGTCGTTAAAGGATTTTCAAAAGGTCTTGCAGTTTTCTGATGAAGAAGGTCTTATTTATCACTCTGGAGCTGATTTGACGGGCAAAAAATATGTCTTTGCCACTATTCAAACTCTATCACGGGAACAGCATTTAGGCCTATTTTCAAGAGACTATTTTGACTATATTCTGATTGATGAGGTTCATAAGGCTGGTGCAGATTCTTATAAAAAAGTGATGGCGCATTTTCAACCAGAATTCTTTTTAGGGATGACGGCTACTCCAGAGCGGACAGATGGTCAAAATATTTACGAATTGTTTGACTACAATATCGCTTATGAGATTCGTCTACAAAATGCCCTTGATAATGATATGCTTTGTCCCTTCATTTATTTTGGAGTGAAGGACATCGAAGTTGAAGGACAGTTAATCAATGAGAAGACTACGATTGCGAACTTAACATCTGAAGAGCGCGTGAAGCATATTATAAAAAAGATTGATTTTTATGGAGTTAGTGGAGATACGGTGAAGGGCTTGATGTTCTGTTCTTCCAAGCAAGAAGCCCATGAATTAGCATCCAAACTAAACCAAAAGGGGAAACGTTGTCGAGCCTTAACAGGTGAAGATAACATGGAGACCCGGAATGAAGTTGTTGCCCAACTAGAAAAGGGAGAGCTAGACTACATTCTAACAGTAGATATCTTTAACGAAGGAATTGATATTCCATTGGTCAATCAGGTTGTGATGTTGCGGAATACTCAATCGAGCATTGTTTTCGTACAACAGTTAGGTCGAGGGCTACGGAAGCATGAGAGTAAAGAATATGTTACCATTATCGATTTTATCGGAAATTATAAGAATAACTATCTAATTCCTATTGCTTTGTTTGGTGATAAATCGATGAATAAAGATAATTATCGTCGAGAGCTTCGAGAACCAAATATTCTAAAAGGATTGACGACCATCAATTTTGAAGAAGTAGCTAAGGAACAAATCTTTAAGTCCATCACTAATACTAATTTATCGAATAAAGTTTTGTTGAAAGAAGCTTATATGGAGACGAAGAACCGGCTAGGTCGTATTCCAAAATTAAGTGATTTTTGGAAATTAGATACTTTGGATCCATACATCTTTTTTGATAGCTTTAATCATTATGGAGAAGTTATCGATTCTTTTGACAAGGATGATTCTTTTGTTAAAATTCCTGAGCTAAATGGATTTCTAACTTTTCTTTGTAAAGAGTTATCAAATGGAAAGAGGAAAGCAGATCTTTATCTTTTAAAAATCTTGCTGGAGAAAGAAAAGATTTCGCGTTCTGATTTGGAAAAATTCCTAAAAGAAGAAAAGCTAGAAGCCTCTAATGAGTTGTTGAAGTCTATTGAGAATTTCTTGACCTATAGCTTTTTTGTTAAAAGAGATCAGGAAAAGTATGGTGTATCAGCTTTGGCTATCAAGAATAATAGTTATCAACTTTCACCATATTTTGCTCAATTTCTGACAGAGGAGTATAAAGATTTTATATTAGATATCATTCAGACGGGTCTTTATCGTTCTGAAAAGTATCCACAGAATCCTTTGACGATCGGGGAGAAGTATTCTCGTAAAGACGCTGTGAGACTACTCAATTGGGATAAGGATGAGAGCTCTACTGTTTATGGCTATAAGGTTAAACATGGCACTTGTCCGATTTTTGTCACTTATCACAAAGAGGATGATATCACTGAAACAACTCAGTATCAAGATGGTTTTTTATCAAACAAAGTCTTTCACTGGTATTCTAGAAGCAACAGGAGTTTCAAGTCAAAAGAGGTAGCTGAGATTATGCAGTCTAATGATACTGGATTGACCCTTCACCTGTTTGTAAAAAAAGAAGATGGTGAAGGAAGTGATTTCTATTATCTTGGACCGGTTCATTATATTGAGAATAGTGCTCTTGAAACTAT
>CADFQU010000113.1 GCA_902836505.1 Streptococcaceae bacterium | reverse complement strand
GCTCGACAATCCAAAGACAATTGAGAGGCTAGGACTTTTGTCCCAGCCTCTTTATGATTCATCTTTACTGATTTTTTGAGGATCGAGATTTATTTCGAATAGCATTGTAGCTAGTGAAGGACAGAATTCCTAGTAGGAAAGCGATGGTTCCTTCTTTTAAACCATGTGGAATGAACTGTAGAATAATCTGTCCTTTTCCTTTAGGGACATCAACAGCCATGAAACCTTTTTGAGCTCTTCGAATAGGGACAGGCTGGTCATTCATCGTCGCTGTCCACCCTTTATCATACGGAAGCGTGAAAAAGAGACTTGTATGATGATCTGCTGTAAAATCTGCAGTGACAGTATTTCCTTTGGTTTGTACATGAACTTCTTGTTGGTGTAAAGCTTCAAAAGCTTCTTGGTAGGCTTGAAGGTTCAAAGCAAAAAATTCTGGATTTTGGAAAGTTACTGTCGAATTTTCAGGGAAGGCAATTCGAATCTTAACAGTTTCTCCTGCTTTAAAGTGACCAATGGTGAAGAAGGGAAATACATTGTCTGTTGTATAGCGGTTGACTTGGCCATTCGTGATGATTTCAACGTCGGTATAATCTTCATTCTCAAATTCTAAAGAAGGAAGGTTTACATAAAGTTGACTATCATTTTGAACGTAGAGCTCATATTCGATACTGGCATAAGTTAGAAAACTATCTGCTTCAACTTTAGCCTTTTGAGGTCCTTGAGAAGGATTGTCTGAACTAGTTTTCAGTGGATTTAATCGCTGATAGAAAGTTAAGGATTGGCCCGTTAGCTGATTGAGAAAATTCTTTTGGTTATCCAAGGTTAGATTAGAAAATTTAATATCCTTATAGGGACTTGCTGTTAGAAATGCTAGTGAAAGAGCTTTTTCATTTTGATATAAGGTCTGATTTCCTTGAGTTTCCAATTTATGAAAAGCAAATTTTTGAGGATCTCTATCTGTAATATTGTATTTGATCCCGAACAGACTATCCATTAATAAAGTATTGTTTTGATAGCGTAGGTTTAAGTTCGTTCCATCTGATTTAAAACCAAGTTTATCCAAGGTCGAACTGGTATCTGTATTTCTGACAGATGAAAATTGGGATATCCCTCTAAAATTGTATTTCATACTGTCATTACCTGTTTGAGGTTGGAGAATTTCTGTACGGTAGAAATTTTGATCATCCTGTAAACTTGATGTCAACTTATCAATTGCTGGAATCTTTCCTTGATAGGAAGAACGAGCTGCAAATACCCATTCATTTGCAATCCCATCTATCTGATAATAACTGTTTATACTGATTTCAAAGAGACAGAAGAAAAGAATCACACTAGAAAAAATGGTATAAGAAAGTTTACGAACTGTAAAGGCAAGTGTCACTGTGAAAAATACAAGAAGAAATTCTAGTGTCAATACATAATGACTGCTTGTCAAAAAATGATAGTGCTTGCGATAGAGAAAAGTAAGAATAAAACCAATGCTAACTAGACTAAAAGCCAGACTGAGCCGTTGCCAATTGATTTCTTTTATCCGATTGAGGACTTCTGCTGCCATGAACAAAATAGTCAGTGAAAATAGCCAGGCATAGCGGTGAAGAAACATATTGGGAGCATGCATTCCCTGCCAGAATAAATCTAAAGCTTGTAAATAGAAGCTTGCAATAAGAATGACTAATAAAGTCAAATAGGCTAGTTTCACGTGAAACCGAATCGATTTGACAAAGAAAAATAGAAAGGCAAGTAAAAACGGGAAGAGACCAACATAAATCATAGGGATAGCCCCATACTTTGTTGTGTCGAAGCTACCAATTAAGTTTTTTGCAAAAACGTCTAAGTACCAACTATTTTCTGTAAAGTTTCTTGTAATCTTGGTAAAGTTTTCTCCATGAGTTCGTAAATCTAAAAGAGTGGGGTAAATCATGACCAAGCTAGTGATCCCTGCTAAAATTGACACAATTGTAAAGTCTAAAAAAGAAGATATTCTTTTTTTAGAGTCCCAAGAAAGTTGTGTACAATACCATAAAGTTAAGAAGAGGGCCATCATAAAACCAAAATAATAATTCTGGATGAAGAGGATTGTCAAGCTTGTAAAGTAGAGGACGCGCTTCTTTTGAGTCATTAATCGGTGTAAACCTAACAGAATGAGAGGAGCTAAAATAAAGACATCGAGCCAGGTTTTGATTTCAATTTGGCTGATAGAGAAACTCATTAAAGCGAATGAAGTTGACAGTGAAAGAATCAAGAATTTTTGTAGTTGAGGATAGATTCCCTTAATGGAGTGATAGATTGACAGCCCTATCAACACTATTTTTATCAGTGTAAAGAGATAGACGGAATCAACCATGGATAAACTGTCAAAGAAAAAGACAAAGGGAGATAAAAAACTGCCCAAATAATAGCTAGAAAGGGCGTAAAAATTTAAACCCAATCCACTTGTAAAGCTGTATAGTAGGCTGTCGGTTCCGTGTAAAATATTTCGTAAGGTAACGTCGAAAATAACGTATTGATGAAAACCATCGCCTAATAAAGGAGAGGTTTCACTACCCCAATAAATACCTTGACTAAGGTAGACAAAAAATAAGATTGTAAAGGGAAGTAAAAAAGCTGTAAAGTAAAATATGATGGGGTGTGATAAATAATTTTTAAATTTCATATGGTCTATTGAAAGACCCTGAAACAAAGGTCCCAGGGTTTTTGATCATTTTGAGTGATTTCTTAGTCTTTCCAAAGTTCTTTGACTTTTGCTTGAACTTCTTGGTTTTCTAAGAATTCGTCATAGGTTTCATCGATCCGGTCAATGACACCATTTTTTGAAAGAACAATGATATGGTTGGCAAGAGTTTGAATAAACTCATGGTCGTGACTGGCAAAGATAATGGATTCTTTGAAGTTTTTCAATCCATCGTTCAAGCTTGAAATAGATTCCAAATCCAAGTGATTTGTAGGGTCGTCAAGTACAAGAACGTTTGACTTCAAAAGCATGAGTTTTGAAAGCATCACGCGCACCTTTTCTCCCCCTGACAAGACGTTTACAGGCTTGTTAACCTCGTCTCCAGAAAAGAGCATACGTCCGAGGAATCCACGAAGGAAGGTATTGTCATCTTCTTCTTTACTTGCGAATTGACGGAGCCAGTCAAGGATCGACTCTCCACCTGCAAAGTCAGCTGAATTGTCTTTTGGTAAGTAAGAGCGACTAGTTGTGACACCCCACTTGACAGTTCCTTCATATTCGATTTCACCCATAATAGCGCGGATCAAGGCAGTTGTTTGGATGTCGTTTTGTCCGATCAGAGCTGTCTTGTCACCTGGACGCAAGATGAAGCTGATGTTGTCAAGAATAGTTTCACCGTCAATCTTTACAGATAAGTTCTCTACTGTCAACAAATCATTCCCGATTTCTCGTTCAGCTTTAAAGCTGATAAATGGGTATTTTCGGCTAGATGGGACAATTTCTTCTAACTGAATCTTGTCAAGCATCTTTTTACGCGACGTTGCCTGTTTAGATTTTGACGCATTAGCAGAGAAACGAGCCACAAATTCTTGTAATTGTTTGATTTTTTCTTCTGCTTTGGCATTACGATCTGCTAACAACTTGGCAGCCAGTTCAGATGATTCTTTCCAGAAATCATAGTTACCGACATAGAGTTTGATTTTTCCAAAATCTAGGTCGGCCATGTGAGTACAGACTTTATTCAAGAAGTGACGGTCGTGAGATACAACGATAACGGTATTCTCAAAATCAATCAAGAAATCTTCTAACCAGGTAATGGATTGAATGTCAAGACCGTTGGTCGGTTCGTCCAAAAGAAGGACGTCTGGTTTACCAAAGAGAGCTTTTGCTAGGAGGACTTTTACTTTATCCCCATTTGTTAGTTCACTCATATTTTGGTAGTGGAGGTCTTCTGGAATATTCAGATTTTGGAGGAGTTGTGAAGCTTCACTTTCTGCTTCCCAACCACCTAGTTCAGCGAATTCTCCTTCCAGTTCTGCTGCGCGGACACCGTCTTCATCTGAAAAATCTTCCTTCATATAGATAGCATCTTTTTCCTTCATGATGCTATAAAGTTTTTCATTTCCCATGATAACGACATCAATAGCCCGTTCATCTTCGTAGTCAAAGTGATTTTGACGAAGAACAGAAAGACGTTCGTCTGGTCCAAGAGAAATATGACCAGTTGTCGGTTCAATATCCCCAGCTAAGATTTTTAAAAAGGTTGATTTTCCAGCACCATTGGCCCCAATCAAACCATAGGTGTTTCCTTCTGTAAATTTGATGTTTACATCATCAAAAAGTTTACGATCACTAAAACGTAGTGAAACATCAGATACTGTTAGCAAAGTTTTTCTCCTATTATATGTAATACTCTAATTCTACTAGAAAATCGCCAATTATTCAAATTTTTATTTGTCAATTTTTTGTAAACAAAGTTGACAACCCCTTTACGATTGAAAGGGGTAACATCTCTGTTGTTTCAATAAAAAAATTATCTGTCTTTTTATTAAAAAAATGCTATAATTGAA
>CADFQU010000112.1 GCA_902836505.1 Streptococcaceae bacterium | reverse complement strand
TGCGAAATGACAGCAGGACAAAATGAAGCTCGTCAACAGGAAGCCAGCTAGAAAAGTAACCTTTGCTGTTTGGGCGAAGGCTTTCTGAACGAATCAGGTTTGTCTAAAACGTTATTTCCTACAAAAAATTATTTTTATAGGAGGACATTTCAAATGTCACGTTATACAGGACCATCTTGGAAACAATCTCGCCGTCTTGGCTTGTCACTTACAGGTACAGGTAAAGAATTGGCACGTCGTAACTACGTACCAGGTCAACATGGACCAAACAACCGTTCAAAATTGTCAGAATACGGTTTGCAATTGGCTGAAAAACAAAAACTTCGTTTCTCTTACGGACTTGGTGAAAAACAATTCCGTAACTTGTTCGTACAAGCTACTAAGATCAAAGAAGGAACTGTCGGTTTCAACTTCATGCTTCTTTTGGAACGTCGTTTGGATAACGTTGTTTACCGTCTTGGTCTTGCGACTACTCGTCGTCAAGCTCGTCAATTCGTAAACCACGGTCACATCCTTGTTGACGGAAAACGCGTTGATATCCCATCATACCGCGTAACTCCAGGTCAAGTGATCTCAGTTCGTGAAAAATCATTGAAAGTTCCAGCAATCCTTGAAGCAGTTGAAGCTACTCTTGGACGTCCAGCATTCGTATCATTCGATGCTGAAAAATTGGAAGGTTCATTGACTCGCTTGCCAGAACGCGATGAAATCAACCCAGAAATCAACGAAGCACTTGTCGTTGAATTCTACAACAAAATGCTTTAATTTCAAGAAAAAACTTGCAGAAAGCCTACAACAGTGGGCTTTTTGTTTTGTCTTTAAACCTTGTTTTCTGGCTTTGCTTACCTATTTGCTCCCTAAGTTTCCTTCATAGAAAGAAATGACCGTCTGTAAAAATAGGCGTTTTTTCTTTTACAAAATAAATAACAACACTCCTGAATAGGAGATTTTTGTGACCGAACACCTAAAATAATAAACCAAATAGCGATTTTTTCTACTCAGACCGCCCATTTTGTTAAGATGAAACAAACGATTGGAAAGGGTTCTTATGGGATTTAAGAAAAAACATTATCGCCAACAAGTTGATATGCGAGACTGCGGTGTTGCAGCTTTGGCCATGGTCTTTGGCTACTATGGTTCATACTATTCTTTAGCTAGTCTGCGGGAGAAGGCAAAAACGACTGCAGATGGAACGACCGCCTTAGGTCTGGTCAAGGTAGCTGAGGAGTTGGGATTTGAGACACGCGCCTTCCGAGCAGATCGCACACTTTTTGACTTGGAAGGAGTGACCTATCCATTGATTGTCCACGTGATCAAGGATGGGCGTCTCCCTCATTATTACGTAGTCTATAAGAAAGATAAAAAGTATCTTTACATAGCCGATCCAGATCCAAAGGTAAAGATGACCAAATTGACGATCGAGGAGTTTGAAAAGGAATGGACAGGGATTGTCATCGCCTTGGCCCCGACTCCAGCCTATCAACCAAGTAAAGAAAAGAAAAATGGGCTCCTAGATTTTGTCCCTCTTTTGTTTAAACAGCGGCAATTGGTTCTGCATATTGTTCTTGCAACGTTATTGGTAACCCTCATCAATATTGTGGGTTCTTACTACTTACAATCGATTATTGATACCTATGTGCCTGATCAGATGAGGCAGACGCTGAGTGTGATTTCACTAGGGTTGATCGTGGTTTACATCTTACAGCAAGTCCTGACCTATGCGCAAGATTACTTGCTTCTTGTTTTAGGCCAACGCTTGTCTATTGATGTCATTCTGTCCTATATTAAGCATGTTTTTCAGTTGCCTATGAGTTTCTTTGCAACTCGACGGACAGGAGAAGTGGTGTCGCGGTTTACAGATGCCAACCGCATTATCGATGCTCTTGCTAGTACGCTGCTTTCAATCTTTTTGGATCTGTCCATTGTTTTGATTTTATCAGTAGTCTTGTTTAGCCAAAATGCTCACCTCTTTTTCTTGACCATTCTTTTGCTACCGATTTATGCGGTCATTATTTTTGCCTTTATGAAGCCTTTTGAGCGCTTAAATAATGAAACCATGGAAGCCAATAGTGTCTTGTCTTCTTCTATTATCGAAGATATCAATGGGATTGAAACCATCAAGTCTCTTACTAGTGAGCGTAGTCGTTATCAAAAGATTGACTCAGAATTTGTGGACTATCTCAAGAAGTCCTTTGCCATGAGCAAGGCGGAGAGTCTGCAAAAGGGGCTCAAGCACTTGGCCCAGTTGATTTTGAATGTTTTGGTCTTGTGGATGGGAGCTCATTTGGTCATGAAGCAAGAATTGAGCTTGGGGCAGTTGATCACCTACAACACTCTCCTTGTTTATTTCACAGGACCTCTAGAGAATTTGATCAACCTCCAAACCAAACTTCAAGCAGCTCGAGTAGCCAATACACGTCTGAATGAAGTCTATTTGATAGACTCTGAGTTCGCAGAGAAGAAGCCCCTTCAAGAGCGTGAGGCTCCCGATGGTGATCTGGTTTTTGAGGGAGTAGACTACAAGTACGGTTTTGGAGCCAATGTTTTAACAGATATTAACTTAAGGATCAAAAAAGGGAGCAAGGTGAGTTTTGTCGGTATTTCAGGTTCTGGAAAAACCACGCTAGCAAAGATGATGGTGAATTTCTACCAACCCAATAAAGGGACGATTCGGCTGGGAGGGATGGATATCCAACAAGTGGATAAGACCTTGCTCCGCCAGCAAATTAATTATTTACCCCAGCAGCCCTATGTCTTTAATGGTACGATTTTAGAGAACTTGTTACTGGGAGCGCGGGAAGGAACCAGTCAGGAAGATATCTTGCGCGCTGTTGAAATCGCAGGAATTCGGGAAGACATTGAGCGCATGCCCCTCAATTACCAAACGGAATTAACCACGGATGGGATGGGAATTTCTGGTGGTCAACGACAGCGGATAGCCTTGGCGCGTGCCTTATTAACGGATGCTCCGATTTTGATTTTGGATGAAGCGACCAGTAGCCTGGATATCTTGACGGAGAAGAAAATTGTAGACCGCTTGATGGCATTAGACAAAACGATTATCTTTATCGCCCATCGGTTAACGATTGCAGAACGTTCTGAAAAAGTCTTCCTCATGGACCAAGGTCGTCTGAAGGAAGAAGGCAGCCATGAAGAACTACTGAAAAAGAATGGCTATTACAGCCATTTGGTTACTTGTTAAGAGAGGACTAGGAGAAAAAAAGAGAGTATGATGAACGAAAAATATTTTGAAAGTGCAGAATTCTATCAGAAACGTTTCCATAATTTTGCTAGTTTGTGGGTAGTCCCTTGTTTTCTTTTACTACTGTTTATTGTGGGATTCTCTGTCTTTGCCAAGAAGGAAGTGACCTTGTCTAGTCGTGGGACGATTGAAGCTACGCGCGTGGTGGATCAAATCCAATCAACCAGTAATTCTCCCATTCAAGTCAACCATTTGAAGGAAAATAAAGAGATTAGGAAGGGAGAAATCTTGGTAGAATACCAGGAGGATCAGGAAAAACAACAAGGAATGAGCTTGACGCAACAGCTCGACCTCTTAAAGAAACAGGAGGAACAATTAAAATTGTTAAAAACGAGCATTGAGACCGGGGAGAGTCAGTTTACAGGAACTGAGCATTTTGGGTATGATCAGCTGTTTAAGGATTATCAGCAACAAATAGCGATTCTCCAAGCGCAAGCCCATCAACAAAATGCGACTATTGCTTCTCAAAATGCCAGTGCAAGTTCCAGTCAAGCAGAAATTGGCCAAGCTATCCAAGACCAGGAGAAGCGATTAGCTGATTACCGTAGTCTAAAATCAGCTCTACTAGAGGGAAGAAGTCTGGATGCGACTCATCCACTTTATTCTCTCTACCAGAGTTACGCTCAGCAACCACATGGAGAAGAAAACGCTCAGGCACAAGCTTCTTTTATCAGTCAGCTAGATAGTCAAATCCAGCAGTTAGAGGCGAGTATTTCTAATTATCGAATCCAATATGCGGGATCCGGAAGCCAACAAGCTTTTTCGACCAGCTTAGATAGTCAAATAGCCTCTCTGAAAGCTCAACAGCTGAGTAAAGTTGGACAGGATTTGTTGCTACTTTCTCAGCAAATTGCAGATTTAGACAGTAAGTTAAAAACACAAGAAAATCTTCTTCAGAAGACTCGGATTCTAGCCAAGGATGAAGGGGTAATTCATTTGAATGATGAAACAAAAGGAGCGAGTATTGTAGCGGAAGGCACCCCTTTGGCTCAAGTTTATCCACTCATTCAGAAAGAAAAAGAAGTCAAGATTGTTACATATATTCCTTCAAAAGATATAGCTACGATTCATGTGGGAGATCGGATTCGCTTTAGCACGCAGGGAAGTAAACAAAAACCAATTACGCTAGAGGCCCGTATTAGCTCCATTGCTTCGAGTGCCACTCGGACAGAACAGGGGAACTTTTTCAAAATAGAGGGAGTTCTTCGTCTCAAGGATCAGGAGGCAAAACTCCTACGATATGGATTGGAAGGGAAGTGTGTCCTGATCACAGGAGAGAAATCTTACTTCAGTTTCTTT
>CADFQU010000111.1 GCA_902836505.1 Streptococcaceae bacterium | reverse complement strand
GTTTTCGGGACGAATTTCTAAATAGTCATCAAGGACAATGGTTTGTCCATCCAAGTGGAAGCTCTTGAACTCAGGATCATTTTCAAAAAGATCAAATAGATTATCAAAGAGTTCCACCAACTGCATCCGGTGGCTCTCAAAAGGTAAATACCACTCACGATCCCAGTGACTGTGAGAAATAATATGTACAACAACATTTTCCATGAGTAAAACCTCATTCTAACTTAAAAATATATTTGTGATTCTTTCCTAGAATCTGTCGAGCGACAGCTCATTAGCGAATATCCAAGTAATCCAAGACCAACTCGCAGAACATCATGTTGGCCCAAGAGAACCATTCGCGCGAGTATTTAGTCGGATCATCTACGTGGAAGCTTTCGTGCATGACACCCGTGCCACCATCACAAGCAACCAACTGATCGAGCAAGAATTTCTTCTCAGCTTTATCTGTAGCTGTTAAACCTTGGATCGACAGGGCAATCGGCCAGATATAGCGGTAGAAAGTATGAGAACTTCCTAGCCCACTAGCGTACTTCCCTTCATAGAAGTAAGGATTTTCAGGGCTCAAAATAGTCCGACGAGTAGCTTGATAGACCTCATCGTTCACATCACAGTAACCAAGATAGGGAGCCGCTAACAAACTTGGTACGTTAGGGTCGTCCATGATGCTAGCATTTCCCAAACCGTCCACTTCAAAGGCGTAAATCTTTTCACCCTTGCTGTTAGTAGTGTAGGCGTAGTTTTCGATTCCTTCTTGAATCTCAGCTTGGAGACGTTTGGCATCAGCAATAATGCTCTCGCTATCAGCTAGATTCAATTCTGCAAAGATTTCTTGGACATAACCTAAAACAACGACTGCAAACATATTTGACGGAATCAAGTAGCTATATTGACAACAATCATCACTCGGACGAAAGGCTGACCAGGTCATTCCTGTCACGGCAAAGTCCGGACCAAAACCTTCATTTACCAAAGTATCTTCCTTACGATCGGTATCACGAACAAAGCGATAAGGTGAATTCTTGTGGTCTTGTTCCACCGTCCAGAGATGAAGAATTTCCTTGGTCGCTGAGACAAAAGTTTCATCAAATTGGCTGGTTTCTCCTGTTTCTTTCCAAAGAAGGTAAGCCAACTGCAATGGATAGCAAAGCGAATCTACTTCATATTTGCGTTCCCAAATCCAGCCATTGAGGTCTGTATGGTCTGTCTCATGATGCCCCTTCCAGTTCTCCTCAATATTAAAAGAGTTAGCATAGGGATCCTTAAGGATCAAGGTCATCTGACGTTTGACCAAACCGGCAATGGTCTGACGTAAACGAGGGTCTCTTTTTGCCACATGAAGGTAGGGTCTCAGCTGAGCAGTCGAGTCCCGAAGCCACATAGCTGGGATATCTCCTGTCAGGACAAAGGTCGAGCCATCTTCCAAAATTTCAACTGTATTATCTAAGGTATCTGTGTAGCAACGCTCAAAGACATCCACCCACTCAGGGTATTCCTTAGCACGTTCTGCTACTTGATCCAACCATTCTCTGACGATTTCTTTTGAATAGGTCATTTATTTTCCTCACACGTATCGATTCTTTCCTATTCAGTATAAAAGATTTCAAAGGGGAAATACATACGCAAATTATAGCCCTTTTTCTACAAACTTTTCTAGTTTTAAAAATTGCTTTCAGATTCTAGTAGCTTCTGCTAAAATAAAGAAAGAAAAGGGCTTAGAAGCTCTACTTTAATACAGGAGGTCCTTTATGAAGACCGATTTGACTCGCATTGATACCCGCTTAGGAACAGACAATCACCCAGCTTATTCCAACGGCAACACCCTCCCTTACACAGGAGTTCCTTTTGGGATGAATTATTTTCTCCCACAGACGACACATGAACAGGGTGCTTGGTTTTTCAACCCCAACCTTCCAATCTTTCAAGGCATTCGCTTGACCCATCAGCCGAGCCCTTGGATTGGGGATTTTTCTTGGTGTCTCCTCACCCCACTAACAGACATACCAACTCAAGAAGACCTCTATTTTAGACAGAGCAGTTACCGGATCCAAGAAGCTATCTTTCAGCCCCATTATTTAGCCCTCACCTCAGAGCGCTATCAAATCCACACAGAGGTGACGCCAAGCCTCTATGGAGCCTTCCTTCGCTTTAGGGGGCCATCTGAACTAGCGCTTGCCTTGCACTGTCCCAATGGATTAACTGAGCTAGAATTCGGAGAAACAAATCTTCACTTCCACATCCTAGATCAAAATCATACAGACCAACAAGACTTTCCGTTCTATCTTCATTTCGAATTTGACCAAGCTATCACTCGAACTCACTGGCTAGGGCAGGATTTGATCCTAGAGTTTGACAGCCCCATACTAGAAGCTCGATTAGGCACTTCCTTTATTAACTCTGAGTTGGCCAAATCTCACCTCCCTAAAGCTAGCTTTGAAGAGATGAAAGAAAAAGCCGGTCGCAAGTGGCAAGAGCTAATGGACCGATTTGAAATTTTAGATACGGGCGGAGAGGATCGAACCTTTTTCGATCACTGTCTCTACCGTAGTCTGCTCTTTCCTCAGACTTGTTATGAAGTGACCCCTGAGGGGAAAGCAGTCCATCGCGACTTCGCTCACAACCGCATTCAAGAAGGAAAATACTTCACTGGTTTGGGCTTCTGGGACCTCTTTCGGACCACCTTTCCTCTTTATAGCCTGGTCTATCCTGAGCTCTATCAGGAATTTCTCGAAGGCTTCCTTAGCCATTACCGGGATACGGGCTTCCTCCCTAAATGGCTAGCGCCAGACGAAAGAGGCATGATGCCTGGGACACTCATTGACGGGGTCATTGCAGATGCTATTCAGAAAAGCCTAGCCCCCGACCTCCACACGGAACTTTTTGAAGCCATGCTGGATACAGCTAGGAAGGAAGATCCAAATGGTCATTACGGTCGACGAGGAGCTAAAGAGTACAAAGAATTAGGTTATCTATCCACCGACTATCACGAAAGCGTGAGTCATACCATCGACTTCTCCTATAGCGACTTTTGTATTGCCCAAACTGCTCAGATACTTGGCAAGGAAAATCTTGCCAAAGAATATGCCCAATCTAGCCTTTCCTACCGAACCCTCTTTGATCCAGAAACAGGTTATATCCGAGCCAAAGATAAGAAGGGTCATTTCAGACCAGACTTCTCTCCGATCAGTTGGGGACGCGACTATGCAGAGTGCTCTGCCATTCAGGCAACCTTAGGCGCCCTTCACGACATCGAGGGACTCAAGCAACTCTTTGGAGGAGAAGAAGGCTTTACCCACTACTTAACCCGACTGGCAACCCAAGCACCACATTATGAAGTTACGGGCTATGGCTACGAAATTCACGAAATGAGTGAGATGGCCCAATCTCCTTTTGGGCAAATTGCCATTTCGAACCAACCGAGTTTCCACATCCCCTATCTCTTTCGCTATAGCCAACATCCAGAATACACTAGCTTACTACTTCAAGCCCTTCGCAAGGAAGCCTTCCAACCGACCTTCCAGGCCTATCCAGGAGATGAGGATAATGGCAGTCTATCTTCTTGGTATATCTGGTCGGTTTTGGGACTCTATCCGACTTGTCCAGGCAAACCAGTCTATGACCTAGGGATTCCTCTCTTCAAACACCTGCGCCTCTATCTCCCTCAAGAGAAAAAATGGCTGCATATCCATCGTACAGCCCACACAGCCCAGGCACACTTCCTTCAAGATGTTTTCCTCGATGGGAACAGAATCGACAGAGTGAGCCACCAAGACCTCTTGAAAGCAGAGAAGCTGGATTTCCACCTTTCTTGGCTCCCTAAATTGTAATAAACAAAAAAGAATGAAGAGTTTCCCACTCTTCATTCTTTTTTCTATGGCACTAATATTCCCTAATCCCCAACCTTATAGAGGAAAGACCCTTGTTCCGTAAAACTGTACATCCCAGTTCCAGTCCAGAGGCGATCCTTGCTGGCATCAGAGTCATCATGGAAGACGACTTCTCCATTTTCGTCCGTTTGATCATCAATCGTAAGCCCGGCAGGGATGAATTCCATCAAAAATCCACCTGTGACTCCTCCGTAAACTCCTCCCGAAACAGTCCCATAATCCGTCAAGGAGAGACCGTAAGATTCATATTCGTTAGAGACCAAACCATTTTGATCAAAGACCAATTTATTCCCCTTATCATCTTGCCAGACACCAGCTACGCTACTATAATCCCCTTGAGCAATTGCTTCAATATCCATCTTTGTTTTCTCTTTCTTATCACTCGAACTTTTAGCTTTCTTTGTTTCACTAGTAGCTGAGCTATCCTTCGATTGACGAACCGTACTTTCAGCCCCTGTCTCCTGCTTTTTCTCACCGCAGGCTCCAAGGAAAAACAGTAGAGAAGAAAGCAACAATAACAAACGATACTTTTTCATCATGAATCTCCCTAATTCAAACTATTCTATAAGCCTAATTTTATCCTTTTTCTAGCAAATTGACAAGTTTCTGTTACTATCAAAAAAGGAGGCTGGGACAAAAGTCCTAGCCTCTCAATTATCTTTGGATTGTCGAGCA
>CADFQU010000110.1 GCA_902836505.1 Streptococcaceae bacterium | reverse complement strand
CTGATGAAATCAGCGTAGTAGAGCCCACTCAACCACTGCGTCTTGCTCGATAATCTAAAGACAGTCGAGAGGCTAGGACTTATGTCCCAGCCTCCCTCGCTTCAAATAAAATCACAAGGAGCTGACCCATACAGGAGAGAAAGCTTGTATGAATACCTACTTCGTACAAGCTCTCTCCTGTTTTTTCGTGCTTTCCAATCTTTTATAGTGTACAATAGAAGTAATAGCGCTCTATGATTAGAAAGGGATTTATATGATGTCTAAAAAAATCACTCTCCTTGCAACGCTCTTTTTGAGTCTTTTCTTCTTGACAGCCTGTATGTCTGATTTTCAATCACATTTCAAACCGGAAGAAACGAGCTCTCGTGCCTCTTCTAAAAAACAAGAGAAAAGTGAAAAAGAAGCCTCATCGTCTAAAAAATCATCTAAAACTAGCTCTTCGAACAAAGAAAAGAAAGAGTCTAAGACGGAAACCAGCTCTAGCAAAAAAATGGAGGAGCTCCCTGCCAATGCTAGCGAAGCTCCAACAGACAAGATCTATGCAACAGGCGATTCTGTCGTTTACTATAGAAAAGATGGTGATACATTAGAAGCCGCAACACCGGATTACGAAGGCTATACTAAAGAACTTGTGCAAAAAATTCTTGGGGAACCTGAAAATGTCCTTAGTGATCCAAAGTATCTGGTCGAAACCTTCTCAGAAAAGGAACGGGAAAACCTCGTGAAACTCTATCAAGAGGGACACTTAACAGATGAACAGCTTCGTGCTTTTTGGGCTGGTGCGATCGATATCGCTCAAGCCACTCGGTTCGGGCAAACGTACACTGTTTATATCTACAAACAGGGCCAAGTTCAACTGGTCTTCAAAGAAGATAACCTTATCTACATCACTCCAAATCCAGAAGTGCTTTATTTTAACTAAGAAAAAGCCCTCTTCTCTGTTGAGAAGGGGGCTTTGTTTCACATGAAACTATGGATAGAGGAAGCTTAGTCTTCTTCCATTTTTTGAGGTTGATAGGCTATCATTCCTAGGCCAATACACAAGCCCAAAACTAGTGTAAGGAAGGAGACTTGTCCTCCTATCTGACCAGATAAGGAAATGGTTTCCCTTAATCCCGATACGGTATAACTCATCGGCAACAGTGGATGAATAGCTTGGAAGAAACGATTGGTGAGGGCAAGCGGATAAGTCCCTGCACTAGAAGCCAGTTGAAGGAGCAAGAGAATCAAAGAGATAAATGCTCCGACCTTGTTGTTCCATGTCGTTAAGGCGGTTACCATGGACATGAAGGTCACACTTCCTAGCACACAAAGGAAGAGGGTCAAGCTTTCATGGTTTGCCGCCATTCCGAGCAGGTGGACAGCTCCGTAGACCAGGACACCAGCCAAGACCGCAATCACTCCGTTCACTTCCAATCTCGATTTAAGCCAAGCCCAACGACTTTCTGGATGACGCCCAGATGGCAATTTGGCAAAAATCATATTGGTAGAAAGAGCCGCGACGAAAAGGGCAACGGATATCATATAAGGCGCCATGCCCACTCCATTCACTGGAACATTGTCATGGTCTGTCTTCGAAAGAGTGATTGGATCTGACAATACGCTTGCATTTTCTTTTTCAGTGCTAGCGCTATTTAGTGGATCCTTGGCTGAACTCAAGCCTTGACTAAGATTCTGACTACCTGTTTGGAGATCACCCAAGCCTCCGACAAGAACCTGGCTTCCGGTCGCTAATTGACCTGAGCCATCAGCGATTTTAGTTGCACCATCCGCCAATTGATGAGAACCTGATAGTAACTGACCTGATTTATCCGATAACTGATCGACTCCTGATACAAGTTGATCAACACCGCTAGCCAAGACTGGTGTTTGAGTATTTAATTGACCGATCCCACTAGCTAGCAGTCCAGCACCTGTTGTTAATTCACTAGACTTACTAGTCAATTGGTTGGCTCCTGAAGCTAATTGGTCCATTCCCATAATCAGAGTTGGCATATTTCCATTTAGGTCTCCCAATCCTGTTGCTAGTTGACTGCTTCCAGATACCAAATCCGCAGATTTCTGCTCCAGTTGACTGGTCCCCGCACTCAATTGAGTAGCGCCTGCTATCAAGATGCTGCTATTATCATTAAGCTGACTAGCTCCGCCAGCTAACTGATCCACCCCTGTCGTATAGAGTTGCACTCCTTGGTTGAGAGTTTGGCTAGCTGGTAGAAGTTGCTCTGTCACTGCTGTTTGCACGGAGCTCAAGCTAGTTGAAAGAGTATTCAAGGTAGACGAAGCTGTTGGCAAGATATGATTAGCACTTTCTTTTACTGTGGCCAAGGGACTCTCGGTTGTTAAGTTTTCTTGCAAGCCTTGAACAGTCGTTAAAATCGCTTGAGCAGCAGTCTCCGTGGTACTTGAAGTAGCAGAGACAGCAGCCGTCATTTCTGCCTGTTGCTCAGCTGTCATCGATTGATAGGCAGCAGTAGCTTGAAGATTTGCTAGCACCGAATTGCGGTCAGCCTGTGTTGCTTCTGAAATCCCTTGAGCAGAGGTGGCGATGCTTGCCAAAGCTGTGCTGAGTTGACTGGTATCCCCGCTCATGTTCTGAATAGCTTCATTTAATTGGGTGAGACCTGCTGTTAATTGGGCAAGTTGCTCTTGTTGATTTGGTTGCGGAGTAAGTTGGGTGGATAAGGTTTGAATGCCTGTCTCTAACTGTGATACTCCATTTCTTAATGCTTCCGATTGGCCGCTTAATTGACTAGCTCCACCACTGAGAGTAGCAAGCCCTGAGCTATAGCTGGTGAGGCCAGCCGTCAAATTACTAGCACCAACATTCAACTGACTGACTCCCTTTGTATAAGTAGTAAGCCCCGTTGAAAGAGTCGTCATCCCTGTATGCAATTGGCCAATACCAGAGGTTAACTGAGGCGTTTGACTAGCCATTTGGTTTAAACCATTTCCCAGTTGTCCAACTCCCGACGTATAGGTCGTCAAACCACTACTAAAGGTTGTAAAGCCATCATGAAGTTGCCCAACTCCCGACACGAGGGTAGGAACTTTCTCCTGCATTTGATGAAGACCAGTTCCTAATTGACCAACTCCATTGGTGTAAGCCAAGAGTCCAGTGCTAAGAGTCTGTGCCCCATTTGAAAAAGACAGACTCGAATTGGACAAGGTGGTCAAATGGTCTGTCAGAGTCTGTCCACCCTCTTTTAGCTGACCAGCACCGGTCGCTAATTTCTGGCTTCCTTCCGCTGCTGTTCCCATACCTGTCTTCAAGCTTCCCATCTTTTCGAAAAGAGCGCTGGTATAGGTTTGGGTGACATTACTAGCAACGGTTTGCTGGATTTTTATCATGGCTGAATCACTCATCTTACCAGCAATAAAGCTATGGCCACTAGATGTTTGGTAGGCAATGGTCATCTGTTCTGGGTGATTGGTTAAGATAGAAGCAGCTTTAGCAGATAGATCCTTAGGCAAGGTCACCACCATATAGTAATCACCCTTTTCCAACCCCTCTTTAGCGACTCTTTCATCGACAATATGAAAATCTAGGGCGTCACTTTTCTCAAAATTGGACACCATGTCTTTTCCGATTGTCAATTCTTCTTCCTGATAACGAGCTGGCTGGTCTTGATTGACAACTGCTACGGGCAGGTCGGAAACCTTACCATAAGGATCCCACATAGAGGATAGAAAGATCACATTGTAGAGAGCTGGTATCAAGGCAACCCCGATCATCACAACGATAAAGGTTGGTTTTCTAAAAATCGCTTTCCATTCCTTAAACATTTTTTGTCTCCTTTTTATACACATTGTCTAATTTTTTGATATAATTGATTATACAGTTCTTTTTAAAAACCGCAAGTTAAAAAAATAATTTTTGGACACTGTGTATAATTTTGTGCATAAAAGAGGGAGACTAGAATGGTTACCGAAAGCAACAAGCGAATAAAAACAAAACGAATCATCCAGGAAGCCATGGTTGACCTCCTTCATAGGGAGTCCTTTGATGAGATTTCAACCGTTCAGTTGGCAAAAGAGGCTGGTATCAGCCGGAGTAGCTTCTATACCCACTACCGCGATAAGTACGATATGATTGAGCGCTACCAACAGGAATTTTTCCACAAAGTCGAATACATCTTCGACAAACAGCAAGATGATAAACACCAAGCTGTTACCGAAGTTTTCGAATTTCTCACCAAGGAGCCCCTCTTTGCTGTCCTTCTAACCGAGAATGGGACAAAAGAAATTCAATCCTTCTTGCGGCATAAGCTACAAATTCTACTAGTTGATAGCTTGCAAGAGCGTTATGGCCATCGATCTTTGACCGAAATCGAGAGAGACTATAGTTCTGTCTACCTCACCAATGCCTTCTTTGGAGTCTGTCAAATGTGGGTGGCGCGTGGGCAAAAAGAAAGCCCCCAACAAATGGCGGACTTCCTATTAAAAATGCTGGAGTAAAAGAGAGTGGGACAGAAATCGGTCATTCGTTAGAATTCGATTTCGTCGTCCCACCTCCACACAGTTGAGTAGGGCTGTAAAAGCTGATGAAATCAGCGTGGTAGAGCCCACTCA
>CADFQU010000109.1 GCA_902836505.1 Streptococcaceae bacterium | reverse complement strand
GTTTGCTGTATTGACAACAGCTTTCCCAACTGTCTGACCATTTGTTTGACCTTCTTCCACCACATCAAATTCTAGAGCTGTATAGAAGGTTAATTCTTTCGGCAAAGACAAGGTCAGGGTATCTCCTGCTTGAATGGATTGTGTATCTGGAAAGGCTACATTGATGGTAGCTGACAATTTTTCATTTGATAAGACTGTAGTTCCATTGGTTACTACTTGGTTGTCCTTGCTTAGGCTTGCTGTTTGCGTATAAGACAGGACTTCTGACGCTTGAATCGTTTGAACAAAAGCATTCGAAAAGAGGACAGTAGCAACAAGGACTAGAGACCACATCATTCGACGTAAATATTTCATATTGACCTCCTCAACTCTCACTTTGGAGAGTTTACTTCTTTATTTAGTCTTCAAGACCAATTTCATCTTTGACTACAGCAGCAATTGTATCCACATAGTAATCCACTTCTTCATCAGTCGGAGCTTCTGCCATAACACGAAGAAGAGGTTCAGTACCACTTGGACGCACTAAGATACGGCCATTCCCAGCCATTTCAGCTTCCATTTTTTCAATAATTGCACGAATAGCAGGAACTTCCATCGCCTTATCTTTCATGCTGTTTTCAACACGGATATTGACCAATTTTTGAGGATAGATGGTGACTTCTGATGCAAGGTCTGATAATGTACGACCAGTTTCTTGCATAATCTTGGTCAATTGAACGGCACTCATCTGACCATCTCCAGTAGTATTGTAGTCCATGACAATCACGTGACCAGACTGTTCACCACCTAGATTGTAGCCAGACTTCCGCATCTCTTCAACTACATAGCGGTCTCCGACAGCAGTCACAACCTTGTTAATACCCTTGGCATCCAGGGCTTTATGGAAGCCAAGATTGGACATGACGGTCGTTACGATGGTGTTATCTTTTAAGAGGCCCTTCTCAGAAAGGTAGGTCCCAATAATGTACATGATTTTATCACCATCGACCAGATCGCCATTTTCATCAACTGCAATCAAACGGTCACTATCACCATCAAAAGCCAAACCAATAGCCGCACCAGATTCTCTGACAGCCTCTTGCAAAGCCTCAGGATGGGTCGAGCCTACTTGGTCATTGATATTGAGACCATTTGGGCTTTCTCCAATAACTGTCAAACGTGCTCCCAAGTCAGCAAAGACTTGACGGGCACTTGTAGATGCTGAACCATTCGCAGCATCCAGAGCCACGTGCATTCCTTCAAGCTGGGTTCCAGTTGAAACTAAGTATTCTTGATACTTACGAAGTCCTTCTGGATAATCCATCACTGTTCCAAGACCTTCCGCACTAGGACGAGGAAGAGTATCAGACTCCGCGTCCAATAAGGCTTCAATCTCTAATTCACGGTCATCATCCAGTTTATAGCCGTCATTCCCAAAGAATTTAATCCCATTGTCTAGAGCTGGATTGTGGCTGGCAGAAATCATGACCCCAGCACTTGCCCCTTCAGAACGAACCAAATAAGCTACACCTGGTGTCGCGATCACACCGAGTTTGTATACTTTAATCCCTACAGATAAGAGACCCGCAACAAGCGCACTTTCCAACATTTCACCAGAAATACGAGTGTCTCGTCCTACGAAAACAAGTGGCGTTTCTTTTTCATGTTGACTAAGGACATACCCTCCGTATCGACCCAGCTTAAAGGCCAACTCTGGCGTTAATTCGACGTTTGCTTCTCCACGGACTCCGTCCGTTCCAAAATATTTACCCATTATGATAATCCTTTCGATGATTCTTTATTAATTGCTATTATTTGATGAGGAACTGGATGAAGAAGAGCTAGAAATTGTCTGTTTCAACTCAACCTTCATGTATAGTTCTGATGGAGAGATAATAACTGGTAAATCATTTCCCTCGCTATCTACTGCCTTCAAGGAGACGGTTGCTGTGTAGGTATTGCTTAAAAGATCTCCTTCAGGGAAGATGGCTTCCACATGGTCAACTTTGGCTAAAGTATCCTGGTCGCTAGTAACAGAGACTTTATCTTCTGAAAAAGTAACATGTGAGAGATTCCACCCTGGGGCAATTTGTTTGTCTGGTATCGTGACGGAAACATCAAACTTTTTCGTCTTTTTCTTACCAATTTTGGCAGTGACCTTTTGTGGCTCGATGGTAGCAGTCAAACCGGAAGGTAAGCCTTCCACCTTCAAGGCGATTTCATGTTGTCCCTCTTTCAGATTGCTAAGATCGGCTACCACTTTAAATTTACGAGTACTAGCCTGCATTTCTGATGCTAAGGCGACACGATTGGACCCTTTCAGAAAGACGGTCACTTCTGAGCTAATCCCACTGACAAAATATTTACTATCGTTGTATTTTACATCAATCGGAATATTGGTCAATGTATTGGTGTAAGTTTCAGAGCTCACTTGACGAGCACTACTGTTATTCTGGAAATTAACAGAGGTTGCATTGATAAACAAGAGACTTGAGAAAAAGACGGAGGTCACAATATAGACAATTTTTCTTTTTGGAATCATTTGATACGTCCTCCAAAAATTCTTGATTTCAAATCTTTTTTCCCTTGTTCTTCTGGAATAATGAAGGCACGCAATTCTTGCTCGAATTCTTCGATACTGAGGTCGTGTCTAAAGCTCCCATTTCTCGTAATGGAGATACCACCCGTTTCTTCCGAAACAACAAAGGTGAAGGCATCACTTACTTCAGACAAACCAATTGCTGCCCGGTGCCGTGTACCGAACTCTTTTGAAATTCCCGTGCTTTCTGTTAAGGGAAGATAGGCACAAGATACAGCAATTTTATCATTGGTAACAATCACTGCCCCATCGTGGAGCGGGGTGTTGGGGATAAAAATATTAATCAGAAGTTCACCCGAAACATCTGCATCGAGGGGAATACCTGTGGAGATGTATTCTTGGAGAGTTCTACTTCCTTGAATCGCAACCAAGGCCCCAATCTTCCGAGGGCTCATATAGGCAACTGCTTTTACATAAGATTGAACCAATTTTTCTTCTGTACTAATCTGGTTGGTTGAGAAAAATTCAGTTGCTCGACCTAATCGTTCTAATCCCGTCCGAATTTCCGGAGAGAAAATCACTACCGCAGCAATAACCCCGTATGTGATGATTTGGTTGATCAACCAAGAAATGGTCGTCAGACCAATCATATTGGCAACTAACTCAAATAAGAAAAAGGTCAAGACACCACGAACTAAAATCATAATTTTAGTGCCGACAATGGCTTTTATAAAATAATACAATAACCAAGCTACTAGGGCAATGTCAATAAGGTTGACAACCACACTCCACGGAGTGGGAAATAACCTGGCCCAATACTGGGGATTTGACAATTGTTGGATGTTCACAATCTCATACCTACCACTTCTCTTCTAGGCTTTTTACGCAGCTAACAATTGTAGAATCTTACCATTAACAACAAGGCTTCTAACAAATGGTTAGCGCGTTCAAACCACTCTACATCATTATATCATGTTTCAACAGATTTTTCTGTAACCTTCTGTTGGTTTTTGTGATAAAATATGAATTATGAAGATTAAGACTAGTATGGGGCTTATTGCCGGAAAAATGAGTAGTCACCTCTTGCGTATGCTTGGACGTGGCTCTACCCTTCCTGGAAAAATCGCCCTTCAAATTGATAAAGACATTTTACAACACCTGGCCCAGAACTACGAAATTGTGGTTGTCACTGGTACGAATGGGAAAACACTGACAACAGCTCTCACTGTTGGAATTCTTCAGGAGGCTTTCGGACCTATCGTGACCAATCCTAGTGGAGCCAATATGATTTCAGGGATTACGACTACTTTCTTGAACGCAAAGGGTTCTTCTGGTCGTCCTATCGCTGTTCTTGAAATCGATGAAGCCAGCCTGTCTCGAATTTGTGACTACATCACTCCGACCTTGTTTGTAATCACCAATATTTTCCGGGATCAAATGGACCGCTATGGGGAAATCTACACGACTTATCGGATGATCTTGGATGGGATTAAAAAAGCACCAAAGGCGACTGTTCTGATGAATGGGGATAGTCCTCTATTCCATACCCTTCCCCTACCAAATCCCGTTCAATATTTTGGCTTTGATACAGAAAAAACTGCTCCCAAGTTGGCCCATTACAATACAGAAGGAATTGTCTGTCCAGAATGTCATGGCATCTTGACCTACCAGTTGAATACCTATGCGAATTTAGGGGATTACCTCTGTGAAAACTGTGGCTTCCACCGTCCTCCTTTGACAGTCGCTGTTGATGAATTGACCGAGCTGACCAATACTTCTTCTCACTTTAAGATTAACGGCACAAATTACCACATCAATATCGGGGGCCTCTATAATATTTATAATGCCCTTGCTGCAGTTGCTGTTGCCCATTATTTTGAAGTAAGTCCAGACGTCATTAAGCGTGGTTTCGACAAGAGTAAGGCTGTCTTTGGTCGTCAAGAAACCTTTAAGATTGGGGACAAGGAATGTACCTTGGTCCTGATCAAAAATCCAGTCGGTGCGACGCAGGCTATTGAAATGATCAAGCTAGCACCTTATCCATTCAGCTTGTCTGTGCTTCTCAAT
>CADFQU010000108.1 GCA_902836505.1 Streptococcaceae bacterium | reverse complement strand
CAATTTACATTCAAACGAACATTCTGTTGCTATAGATTATATATGTTATTCAATAAATAAAAAATCCCCTACCAAATGGTAAGGGATCGAGGCATCTCTCGATGAGAACAGCCGGTTCACACAACTGTTCAAGGTCCGCTCCTGCGTTACAATTGAATGTAGACCTCCTCAGCGCAAAAGGCTCCTAAGAGCCAATCGACTCATCGCATGAAACTAGTCTACCATGACATTATATGAGCTGTCAAGAAGCTCGCTTTAGAATTTCTCTAAAAAAATAGAGGAAAGCCAAATTTCATCAGTTTTTTACATTAGGGGCTTTACAGGTCCTTCGATTGTTTTTTGCATCCAGACAATATCATGCCATTGATCAAATTTATAGCCAATCTTAGGAAAATGCGCAACTTTCACATAGCCCCGTTTCTCATGCAGGGCAATACTAGCTGGATTAGGAAGAGCGATACAAGCTAAAAAACGTAAATAACCACGCGCCTCCAACTCCATTTCTAACGCCTCATACAAACGAGAACCCAGTCCTTGCCCACGATGGTCTTGATCCACATAAACAGATACTTCCACGGCCCAATCGTAAGCTGATCGATCATAATAGGTCGACGCATAGGCGTAAGCAAGGATATGACCGTCTTCTTCAGCTACTAAATAGGGAAAACGATGAAGGATCTTTTCGATACGCCCTTCAAATTCCTCAATTGTCGGAATCTGGTATTCAAAAGTAATGGCCGTTTTCTCAACATAAGGAGTATAAATCCTGACAAGTTCAGGAGCATCTTTAAGAGTGACGGATCGTATCTTCAGCATGTTCTTCTCGCTTTCTATCTCTCTAATTATACCTTAAAACACAAAAATAGAGGTTGTCAGCCAACCTCTATATACTGTTATTAGAACAAGCCTAAAGCAGTACCATCTTCTGCTACATCCATGTTCAAAGCAGCAGGACGTTTTGGTAATCCCGGCATGGTCATCACTTCACCTGTTAAAGCAACAATGAAGCCTGCACCAGTCTTAGGTACCAATTCGCGAATGGTAATGTCAAAACCAGACGGCGCCCCGAGGAGACTTGGATCATCTGAGAAACTATATTGGGTCTTAGCCATACAAACTGGCAACCTGTCCCAACCATTTTTCACGATCTGAGCAATCTGAGTTTTGGCTTTTTTCTCAAAGACAACATTATCAGCCCGGTAAATTTCTTGGGCAATCTTAGTAATCTTTTCTTCAACAGAAAGGTCATTATCATAAAGACGACTGTAATTGGCTGGACTTGCTTCAAGTGTCTCCACTACTGTTTCTGCTAGGGCCAATCCTCCATCAGCACCATCAGCCCAAACGCTCGCCAATTCAACAGGAACTTGAATAGAAGCACAGAGTTCTTTCAGAGCAGCGATTTCAGCTTCTGTATCTGTGACAAATTTATTAATAGCCACTACTACAGGAACCCCGAATTTACGCATATTTTCTACGTGGCGCTCCAAGTTAGCAAAACCTGAACGAACAGCTTCTACATTTTCTTCAGAAAGAGCATCTTTGGCAACTCCACCATTCATCTTCAAAGCACGAATCGTTGCGACAATCACCACTGCAGATGGGCTAACAGGAAGATTTGGTGTTTTGATATCCAAGAATTTTTCAGCTCCCAAATCCGCCCCAAAACCTGCTTCTGTCACTACGTAATCGGCTAAACGAAGAGCGGTTGAGGTAGCTAAAACAGAATTACATCCATGAGCAATATTAGCAAAAGGTCCACCATGAACAAAGGCTGGCGTTCCATAGATGGTTTGAACCAAGTTTGGCTTGATGGCATCTTTCAGGATCAAGGCAAGCGCCCCTTCTACTTCTAAATCGCGGACATAAACTGGACTACGATCATAGCGATAACCAATCACAATATTAGCCAAACGGCCTTTCAAGTCTTCAATATCTGTCGCCAAGCAAAGGATGGCCATAATCTCAGAAGCAACGGTGATATCAAACCCGTCTTCACGAGGAATCCCATTGAGCGGTCCACCGAGACCGACCGAAACGTGACGCAAAGCACGGTCATTCAAGTCCACTACCCGTTTCCAGATAATCCGACGTTGGTCAATGCCTAGCTCATTTCCTTGATGCAAATGATTGTCAATCAAAGCTGATAGAGCATTATTTGCTGTTGTAATGGCATGCATGTCACCCGTGAAATGAAGGTTGATATCCTCCATAGGAAGAACTTGGGCATAGCCTCCACCAGCTGCGCCACCTTTAATCCCCATAACAGGACCTAAAGAAGGTTCGCGAATGGCAATCATGGTTTGTTTGCCAATTTTATTTAAGGCATCTGCCAAACCAATGGTGATGGTAGACTTTCCTTCCCCTGCTGGAGTCGGGTTAATTGCTGTTACCAAGATGAGTTTTCCTGGTTCTTCTTTCTGAACGGCTTGGATCTTATCAAAGGTTAATTTTGCCTTGTACTTTCCATAGAGTTCTAAGTCATCGAAATGAATCCCCAATTTTTCTACCACATCTGTGATTGGTTTCAATTCAATACTTTGTGCAATCTCGATATCTGTCTTCATCTTAATCTCCTCACTATTTAATAATCCTATTATACAGAAATTTCACAAGGATATATATTTTAAATCTCAAACTTTTCCAGTTCGTTCGGTTTTTGCTTAGTAACTCTGCTTTTTCAGCCTTTATTCCAATTTCTTATACCCCTCTATATGAAATAACTATTAGTCTCTTCATCGTCTGCTCTACCGCCTTTGTACCTCCTTGACCAACAATCGTAAGAGCCGTGTTCTTGGCTTTACTAAAATATAAAATTCTTGTAAAATAAGCCTATGAATATTTTGATTACATCCGGTGGAACCAGTGAAAAAATCGATCAGGTTCGTTCGATTACCAACCATTCCACTGGTCAACTTGGAAAAATCATTTCCGAACTTTTTTTAGAGGCAGGTTTTTCTGTGACTCTGGTGACAACTCCAACTGCGGTTCAACCTAAAGAACATCCTCGTTTAAGAAGGATATTTATCAAAGATGTCGCTGAACTTCAAACAGTTCTTGAAATAGAAACTCCAACTCACCAGGTGCTCATCCATGCGATGGCCGTCTCTGACTACAGCCCTGTCTATATGTCAGGTTTTCAAGCTGTCAAAGAAGCTAGCAATTTAGAGCAATTTCTTCATCAAACCAACCAGGAATCGAAAATTTCATCGGAGGAAGATTACCAAGTTCTCTTTTTGAAGAAAAACCCTAAGTTGATTTCTCTAGTAAAAACTTGGAATCCAGACATTCGCTTGATTGGCTTTAAACTACTGGTTGATGTATCACAGGATCAACTCCTAGCCGTTGCTCGTGCTAGTCTCGAAAAGAATCAGGCAGAAATGATTGTTGCCAATGACTTAAGCGAAATTCAAGACGGAAAACATCGAGCTTACTTAGTTACGAAAGATGCTACTCAAATAGCCGAAACGAAATTGGATATTGCTCAAAAAATTTATCATCAAATTAGGAACAAAGGATAAAACCTATGGCGAATATACTACTGGCTGTAACTGGAAGCATTTCTGCGTACAAGGCAGCGGACCTCACTAGTCAATTGACCAAGCTCGGTCACCAGGTAAAGGTTCTGATGACTCCTGCAGCTACAGCTTTTATTACTCCCCTAACCCTTCAGGTCCTTTCAAAAAATCCAGTCGGTCTAGATGTCATGATTGAAGAGGATCCACAGCGGATTGAACACATCGACATTGGAAAAGAAACAGACCTCTTTCTTGTAGCACCGGCTAGTGCCAATACGATTGCTAAACTTGCCATGGGGCTAGCAGATAATATGGTGACGAGCACAGCTCTAGCCTTGCCTCAAGGAACTAAAAAAATCCTAGCCCCCGCTATGAATACGAAAATGCTGGAACACCCAGCTACTCAACGAAATCTAAAACTCTTACAAGACTACGGCTATCAGATTATTCAACCTCGCTATGCTACTCTGGCTTGTGGCGATCAAGGGTCTGGAGCTTTAGCTTCTATCGAAACCATTCTAACTACTATACAGGAGTCGCTTTCATGAAAAAATCCTCATCCATTTCACGCATTGCTATATTTTTCGCGGTAATGATTACCATCCATTTTACAACTTCCTTCATCTTACATTTTGTACCATCAGGTATTAAGCCAACCTTGGTTCATATTCCTGTTGTGATCGCGTCTATCATTTACGGGCCAAGAATCGGGGCTACTTTAGGATTGCTTATGGGACTCTTTAGTTTAACGATGAATACCCTTGTTTTAACACCTGCAAGCTACCTCTTTAGTCCCTTTGTACCAAACGGAAACTTCTATTCCCTTCTAATCGCTCTAGTTCCACGTATCCTGATCGGAATAACACCTTACTATATCTATCAATTAATGCGCAATCGTACCGGGTTAATAACAGCTGGAATTGTCGGATCCATGACCAATACCGTTTTTGTTTTAAGCGGGATTTACCTCTTTTTTGGTAGTCAATTCAAAGGTGGAATCAACGATTTTCTCGCCTTGATTGTGTCTACTAACTCACTCATCGAAGTTATTGCAACGGTTCTGATCACTAGTGCCGTTGTCCCAGCCCTTGAAAAATTAAAATAAACAGGAGGT
>CADFQU010000107.1 GCA_902836505.1 Streptococcaceae bacterium | reverse complement strand
CGAGTACTGGATATGTTGGGCGCCAATATTTCCATGCCCTATAAGAAAAAGGTCCTACCTTACTTAGATAAGGTAGATGAATATGCCCAACTCATCGGTTCGGTCAATACAATTGTTCAGAAAGATGGTCGTTTAACAGGATACAACACAGATGGACTTGGTTTTCTGAAGAGTCTCCCTAAGAATTTTTCTATTGACAAGAAAAAAATGGTTCTTTTAGGAGCGGGTGGGGCAGCAACTGCCATTGTTGTGGAAGCTATTCGGCAAGGAGTTGGAGAGATACATTTATTTGTTCGTCCAGAAAGTTTAACCAAGTATCAAGCTATCTTTTCTCGACTATCTGAAGTTCTTGCTTTTTCAATTGTCCTGCATGACTTATCCAGTCGGGATCAGTTGAATGCAACGATAAAGGGGACGAATTTATTGATCAATGCTACAGGACTTGGAATGGATAGGGTTTCTCTTCCTATTCCGAAAGAGTTTAACTTTCCTAAAGAATGTCTAGTGGCTGATTTAGCTTATTTTCCTGCCAAGACACCTTTTCTTCAACTAGCTGAAGAACAAGAGCTGCAAACGGTAAATGGGCTTGGAATGCTGTTTCATCAAGCTGCCCTAGCCTTCGAACTGATGACGTATAAAACCTTCCCAGAGCAGGAAGTCTGGCAAGCCTTGAAATTGGAATACCCTGAATATGTATTAGAAAAATGATGGAAGAAAACAGAAAAACTTAATCAAGTATGCTCTGTTTTCTATTTTTATACAATGGTGAAATTGTAATGTTTTTCACATGGATTTGAAAGGAGATCCTTATGAAGGTGAATGTTGATCTACCAAAGAATGGTTATGAGATTGTCATTGAGAATGGAGCAATCCAAAAGGTTGGAACCTGGCTCAGTCATTTATGGAAAGCTCAAAAAGTAGCAGTCATAACAGACAACCATGTGGGATCCCTTTATGCAAGTCAGGTAGTGAAATGCCTTGAAAGTGAAGGATTTACAGTCGTTCATTATGAGTTTCTAGAAGGGGAATCCAGTAAAAATCTGACGACTGTTCAGAAAGTTTATGATTTTTTAGCGAAGAATGGCATGACACGATCGGATGGGATCCTTGCTCTGGGTGGTGGCGTTGTCGGAGATCTAGCTGGTTTCGTGGCTTCCACTTACATGCGTGGAATTCATTTCGTCCAAGTACCAACTAGTTTGACAGCTCAGGTCGATTCTTCTATTGGAGGCAAGACCGGAGTCAATTCGCTCTATGCAAAAAATATGGTAGGAACCTTTGCCCAACCTGATGGAGTCTTGATTGACCCTGAGGTACTGCGGACCCTGGGCCAACGTGAGTTGATTGAGGGCATGGGGGAGGTCATCAAGTATGGACTCATTGAGGATCCAGAATTATGGGAAGAATTGGAAGGAATGGATGGCTCCGTCGAGTCTATTTATGAGCATGCAGAATCCCTGATTGCCCATTCCTGTCAAGTCAAGTGCAAGATGGTCGTCGAAGATGAGCTAGACCAGGGCATCCGTCTTTATCTGAATTTTGGTCATACCCTTGGACACGCCATTGAAGCGACTGCAGGTTATGGCCAGGTCATGCACGGAGAAGCCGTAGCGATAGGGATGGTACAAGTCACTAAGGTGGCAGAAGCCAAGGGACTCGTCCAAGCCGGTTTAACGCAGGCTATCCGCCAAATGTGTCAAAAATTTGGCTTACCAGTAGAATTCCGTGGATGGGATAAGGAAGAGCTTTATCAGGCCTTGACCTTGGACAAGAAGGCGAGGGGCAATCAATTAAAACTTGTTTTGGTCCCAGAAATTGGCACTTGTCAGATTCATCCAGTTCCATTGGAAGAAATGAGAGACTTTTTAAACTAGAAACCGACAAAGGAGATAGCATGCGTTATTTAACAGCAGGAGAATCACACGGACCACGACTAACAGCCATTATTGAAGGAGTACCAGCAGGACTCCCTTTGACGGCTGATTTTATCAATGCTGAGTTAAAACGTCGTCAGGGTGGCTACGGTCGTGGAGCACGGATGAAGATTGAAAGCGATCAGGTCGAGATCACCTCCGGAGTTCGCCATGGCTTGACCATGGGAGGGCCCATCACCTTGCATGTCACCAACTTAGACCATCAAAAATGGCTGGAGATTATGTCTGTCAGTGATGTGGAGGAAAAGAAAAAGGGGCTTCGGAAAATTACTAAGCCTCGTCCAGGCCACGCTGATTTGGTCGGTGGGATCAAGTACCGTTTTGATGACTTACGCAACTCCTTGGAGAGGTCATCTGCACGGGAAACAACGATGCGGGTAGCAGTTGGTGCAGTAGCCAAACGGTTATTAGAAGAGATTGGGATCCAAGTAGCCAGCCACATTGTTAATTTTGGTGGTATCGAAGTAGAGGTTCCAGAAAATCTGACGGTTTCGCAAATCAAAGAAGCGGTCGCTCAATCCGAGGTTTCTATTGTCAATCGAGAGCGAGAGGAAGAAATCAAGGCCTATATCGATAGCGTGAAGAAAGAAGGAGAGACCATCGGAGGGATCGTTGAAACCATTGTAGGTGGTGTGCCTGTTGGTCTAGGATCTTTTGTCCAATGGGACAAGAAATTGGATGCCAAAATTGCTCAAGGGGTTGTCTCCATCAACGCCTTTAAAGGAGTAGAATTCGGAATGGGCTTTGAAGCAGGTCGTCGCAAAGGCAGTCAGGTCATGGACGAAATCCTCTGGTCCCAACAAAATGGTTATACCCGTCGAACCAATCATTTAGGCGGATTTGAAGGAGGCATGACCAATGGGGAGCCCATTATTGTCCGTGGGGTTATGAAGCCAATCCCGACCCTTTATAAGCCCCTCATGAGTGTCGATATTGAAACGCATGAGCCATATAAGGCAACGGTGGAGCGGAGTGATCCAACAGCACTTCCAGCGGCGGGAGTAGTCATGGAGGCTGTGGTGGCAACGGTCTTAGCTACAGAAGTCTTGGATAAATTCTCTTCTGATAATCTGGAGGAATTGAAGGAAGCTGTCGAGCGTCATCGGGCCTATACCAAAGCTTTCTAACTGGAGAAATAGATGGAAGAAAAGGTTGTTTATATCGTCGGTCTAGGACTGATTGGAGCTTCGTTAGCTATGGGCATTCGGAAGGCCCATCCGGAAGTTACTCTATTAGGTTATAATCGCAGTCAAGCTTCACGGGATATTGCTTTGAAGAATGGAATTGTTGATAAGGTGACAGCTGATCTCGAAGAATTTGCTTCTCAAGCAGATGTCATCATTGTCTCCTTACCTGTGAAGCAAACGATTCAAACCTTTCAGCAATTATCAAAAATGTCACTAAAAGAAGAGGTTATTGTAACGGATGTGGGTTCGACCAAGGGGACGATTGTAAAAGCAGGTCAAGAAGCTTTTAACCATCTCCCAGTCCGTTTTGTCGGTGGGCATCCCATGGCGGGGAGTCACAAGACAGGGGTTGCCTCAGCTGACTCCACCCTCTTTGAAAATGCTTATTACATTTTTACTCCAACCGTTGCGACGGATCCTAGCGCTATTTTGGAAATGAAGGAGTTGCTCTCAGGGCTTGGATCTCGTTTCATCGAGGTGGATCCAATTGAACACGATCGAGTCACTTCTCAAATCAGTCACTTTCCTCATGTATTAGCTGCAACCCTGATGGGACAAGCAGCTGCTTATACAGAGGAGCATAGCCTAGCAGGGCGTTTTGCTGCAGGAGGATTTCGTGATATGACGCGGATTGCAGAGAGTGAGCCTAGCATGTGGACCTCTATCTTATTGTCCAATCCATCTGCTATTCTTGATAGGATAGCGGACTTTCAAAATCGCCTTGACCAAGTTGCCGATATGATAAGACAAGGGCAAGAAGATGACATTTGGTCTTTCTTTGATCAGAGTCGAGAGCAACGCCAGCACATGCAAATCCACAAACGAGGCGGGGTGGAAAGCACCTTCGACATTTTTGTGGATGTCCCAGACGAAGAAGATGTCATCCTTCGGATCTTGGAGCTCATTCGTGGGACTTCCTTGGTCAATATTCATATTAATGAGGAAAACCGGGAAGATGTCTATGGAATCCTCCAAATTTCCTTTAAGACAGCTGCAGATCAAGCACGGGCTGAAGCCCTGATTACAGAACAAACAGATTATAGTGTGGTGATTAAATAATAGGTCCTAAGTAGGATTTTTACAAAAATAGCAGTTTCTAACACAAGATATCAGATAATCTTTGTATAATAGAACAAAACCAAATCGTTAAGGAGAAATCACATGTCAAATATTTATGATCTAGCCAATGAATTGTCACGCGGAATTCGTGACTTACCAGAATACAAGGCTGTTCTTGACAGTAAGGAAGCCATTGATGCCGATGCCGATGCAAAAGCGTTATTCGGAGACTACCTGGCTTTCCAACAAGAAATTCATGGAGTCATCCAGTCTGGACAAATGCCAACTGAAGACCAACAAAAGAAAATGCAGGACTTTGCTGGGAAATTACAAGGCAACCCAATTGTGAATGAATTTTTCACCAAACAGCAGCAACTATCAGTTTATCTAGGAGATATTGAACGGATTATTTTTGATCCAGTTCAGGATTTATTTAAATAAGGGAGAGAGAGTGGGACAGAAATCGGTCATTCGTTAGAATTCGATTTCGTCGTCCC
>CADFQU010000106.1 GCA_902836505.1 Streptococcaceae bacterium | reverse complement strand
CAACCACTGCGTCTTGCTCGACAATCCAAAGACAATTGAGAGGCTAGGACTTTTGCCCCAGCCTCTTTTTATTTATCAAGCCTTTTCTTGTAACTGACGATTTATGTCATCCACTTTCTTTTTATTGAGGTAGTAAGAGACAGCCCAGACAATGAGATAGACGAAGCTAAACTCAAAAATGACAGAGAGATAAAAACTGATTTGCATTGGGAACCAGCCGCCCAAGGTTGCTAAAGGTAGGAAACCAAAGAGCATCAAGAGGTAGTGGCTGACGGTCGCGCGAAGAAGGCTCCAATCTTTGTTGAAAAGGACACTCCCCAAGCTGAAGAGGAGTCCGATACCGGCCCAGATAAGGGTACAATAGAGCATAACAAGGGATCCATGAACTTCGTGGGCTTGCATCCACTGGCCGACAGCTGAGCTAGGACTGAGAGGCGTATAAGTGGAAGGGGAGTTTAAAAAAGAAAAGAGGATAGAGAGGATGAGACCGATCAAGATCCCTTTCAGAGCGTTGGTAAAATGGTTTTTCATCATGAGAGTTTCTCCTTAATAGCTTTTAAATAACGACGAGAGGAGTAAGTCATCCTTCCGTTTTTGAGATAGATTTGAACCGATCCGCTAGTGGTAAAATGCAGGTGATCGATTTCTTTGGTATTGATAATTTCAGATTGGGAAATTTTTAAAAAGTAGATGGGCAAATCTTCAGAGAGTTGGTAGAGAGGACCTGTGAGGATGAAGCGGTCATCCTTTGTTTCCCCCACCACTTGCCGGTTTTCAATATAGAAACGATGAAACAAGTGGGTCTCTACAAGATAGGTTTCCCCATCCTTTTTCGCTCGCAAGCGTTCCTTCTGGTCCAATTCCTCTATGAATTGTTGGACTTTCTGGATGCGTTCGCTAGGTTGTGGCGCTGTGATAGCAACACCTTCTTCTTGAAAATGAGGGTCAATGGTTACTGTTACTTTCATACAAATCCCTTCTAACTGATTGACGTCAGGTAAGCGATCCGCTAGCAGGACCTCTTGCTTACAATTCTATTAAACACTTTTTCAGGCATCAAGACAAGGTTTTTTGCATATTCGGTCATTTTGTCTGTCTATCTGGTAGAAGGCCAGTATCTTTAGTGGAGCTAGGGTACGAGGTTTTATAAACGGAGGCCTTCCCTGTAGATATGGTATAATAGTTCTACCTATGCGCGTATAAAAGATAAGAGGGGAAGCTATGTCACAGATTATCGAATTACCAGAAATTCTAGCCAATCAGATCGCTGCCGGTGAGGTCATCGAGCGCCCTGCTAGTGTGGTCAAGGAACTGGTTGAAAACTCCATCGATGCAGGAGCCAGTCAGATTGTCGTAGAGATTGAAGAAGCGGGCTTAAAGACCATTCAAATCACGGATAATGGACAAGGGATTGCCCACGAGGAAGTGGAATTAGCCCTTCGTCGCCATGCGACTAGTAAGATTAAGAGTCAAGCCGATCTCTTTCGGATTCGGACCCTAGGCTTCCGTGGCGAGGCCTTGCCCTCCATTGCCTCTGTCAGTGTTATGACCATTCTAACAGCTCAGGAAGGAGCCAGTCATGGAACCAAGCTAGATGCTAAAGGAGGCGAAATCACTTCTCTTGAGCCGGCAACCAGCCCTGTGGGGACCAAAATTAAGGTCGAGGACCTCTTTTTCAATACACCAGCTCGCCTCAAATATATGAAGAGCCAACAGGCAGAGTTGTCCCATATCGTCGACATTCTCAACCGCCTGAGTCTAGCCCATCCAGAGATTGCCTTTACCTTGATCAATGACGGGCATGAAATGACACGGACGGCAGGGACGGGAAATCTCCGCCAAGCCATCGCAGGAGTCTACGGCCTCGCTACCGCCAAAAAAATGGTTGCCATCGAGACAGGTGATTTGGACTTTGAAGTGTCGGGCTTCGTCTCTTTGCCAGAGCTGACTCGGGCCAATCGCAACTACATTAGCCTCTTTATCAACGGCCGTTACATCAAGAATTTTTTGCTCAACCGGGCTATCTTGGATGGCTATGGTAGTAAACTCATGGTCGGGCGCTTCCCGATAGCGGTCATCAATATTCAGATCGACCCTTATCTAGCTGATGTCAATGTCCACCCGACCAAGCAAGAGGTGCGTATTTCCAAAGAACGAGAACTGATGAGCTTGATCTCCCAAGCGATTGTTTCCGCTTTGAAAGAGCAAGATCTGATTCCAGATGCTTTGGAAAATCTGGCAAAATCGACACTTCGTCGAACAGAAAAGCCGGTTCAGACCAGTCTCCCCCTAAAAGAAAATAGCCTCTATTACGACCGAGACAAGGGAGATTTCTTTGTCCGTCCAGAGGTTGGGGAATCCCGGCCAAGTGGTGAAATAAGCCCAGAACAAACGGTTCTCTTTGCCTCAGAAGAGGGAAATCAGGAGACTAAGTCACCAGCCATCAAATTTGCGGAGCGAAAGGCGCCTCAGTACGACCAACTAGACCACCCAGAGTTGGATCTGGCTAGTCTAGACAAGGCCTATGACAAGCTGGAGGGAGAGGAAGCATCGTCCTTCCCAGAGTTGGAATATTTTGGTCAGATGCATGGGACCTATCTCTTTGCCCAAGGCAATGGGGGCCTCTACATTATTGACCAGCATGCGGCCCAAGAGCGGGTCAAATATGAAGAATACCGGGAGAGCATCGGGGATGTAAACGGTAGTCAGCAACAACTACTGGTGCCTTATATCTTTGAGTTTCCTGCGGACGATTTGATCCGCCTGCAACAACGCAAGCACCTCCTAGAAGAAGTGGGAGTCTACCTGGAAGAATACGGAGCCAACCAGTTGATCCTACGGGAGCATCCGATCTGGATGAAGGAAGAAGAGATCGAGTCGGGCATCTATGAGATGTGTGACATGCTCCTCTTGACCAAGGAAGTGTCCATCAAGAAGTACCGAGCAGAGTTGGCTATCATGATGTCCTGCAAACGCTCCATTAAGGCCAATCACACCCTGGATGATTACTCCGCGCGCGACCTCATCTACCAACTGTCCCAATGTGACAACCCTTATAACTGCCCTCATGGCCGTCCGGTCTTGGTCAACTTCACCAAGTCCGACATGGAAAAGATGTTCCGACGCATTCAGGAAAATCACACCAGTCTGCGGGAATTGGGTAAATATTAAACAAAGAATAAAGGAAGATTATGTACGAATACATTAAAGGAATCTTAACGAAAATCACCGCCAAATACAGTGTGGTGGAGACGGCTGGGATCGGCTATCTCTTGCATGTGGCCAATCCCTATGCCTACTCTGGCAAAATGAACCAAGAGGTGCAGGTCTATCTCCATCAAGTAGTTCGGGAAGATGCTCACCTTCTCTATGGCTTTGCGACCGAAGAAGAGAAAAAGCTTTTTTTGAACTTGATCTCAGTCTCTGGAATTGGCCCAGTCTCAGCTCTAGCCATCATTGCTGCGGATGACAATGCAGGCCTAGTCCAAGCCATCGAAAGCAAGAACATCACCTACTTGACCAAGTTTCCGAAGATCGGCAAGAAAACAGCCCAACAGATGGTCTTGGATCTAGAAGGTAAGATCAATCTTGGTCTAGAAGATGCACCGGCTCAGTCCAAAGCTAAAGTATCCGAGGAAAACCAAGCTCTCGAAGAAGCCATGGAAGCCATGTTGGCTTTGGGCTACAAGGCAACGGAACTCAAGAAAATCAAGAAATTCTTTGAAGGTACGACCGATACAGCAGAGAACTATATCAAGTCTGCCCTTAAGATGTTGGTGAAATAGGAGAATAAGATGACAAAACGTTGTGGCTGGGTCAAAATGAACAACCCTCTTTATATCGCCTACCATGATGAGGAGTGGGGGCGTCCCCTACACGATGACCAGGCACTTTTTGAGTTGCTTTGCTTGGAGACCTATCAGGCTGGTCTTTCATGGGAGACGGTGCTCAATAAACGCCAGGCTTTCCGTGAGGCTTTTCATGACTATCAAATCCAAGGTGTTGCAGAGATGTTGGATGAGGAGCTGGCAGCTTTGTTAGACAATCCAGCCATCATTCGAAATCGAGCTAAGATCTTTGCAACCCGTGCCAATGCTCAAGCCTTTTTACAAGTCCAGGCAAAATTCGGCTCTTTTGATGCCTATCTCTGGTCTTTTGTAGATGGGAAAACCATCGTCAATGATGTTCCGGATTACCGGCAGGCTCCAGCGAAGACAGCTCTTTCTGAGAAGCTAGCCAAGGATCTCAAAAAGCGTGGTTTCAAGTATACTGGACCAGTCGCTGTCTTGTCTTTTTTACAAGCAGCAGGCCTGGTCAATGATCATGAGAATGATTGTGAATGGAAAAGTGGAAATAAGTGACGTTAGATGCCTAGAACATCAGAGAATATAGAAAAAGCTGAGAGTCTTATCTCAGCTTTCTTTGTTATAGTCAAAGTGGATGACTTGCTTCTTTGCATCTACATGGGCGTGAACTCCGAAGGGGACAATTGTTCTTGGAGTTGCGTGTCCGACATTCAGATTATAGACAATCGGGATATTGCTATCAATGATGTCCATTAAAGCCTCCTTATAGTCGTCATAGAAGGTTTCATCCATAGGTTTCCCGACCAAGAGTCCACTGATGACCTCAAATATCCTAGTTTCTTTTAAAGTCTGCAACATTTTTTTGAAATCATCAGGTTCAGGCTTTTCTTCACTTGTTTCTAGCA
>CADFQU010000105.1 GCA_902836505.1 Streptococcaceae bacterium | reverse complement strand
TTATCTGCATATTGACCAGCAACTAACATTTTTTGAATCTCATCTGCAGATTTGATCAAGCGCATACGGTTGATCCGAGGGCTGAGATTGGTAAATGTTGCTTGTTCAAAGACTGAACGAAGCCCATGGTACTTGGTCAAAATCAAATTATCAAATTCCAAAGCAACCTTTTTGGCTTCTGGATTAGCGCTAGCCCCTTTGATTTTTTCCCAAGGGTTTTCAGAATCCACATAACCTACTACTTGGAAATCCACAACAGCGGTCGCCCGTTCTACCTCAAGAGCAGGGACAAACAGAAGTGGTTCATGGTCTGGATAGACAAATAGGAAGAGCTGACGCTCGTGAGGATCGCTATAGAATCCTGTTAAGTAGTTGATAGTGACAGGGTCAGAAACTACTGCAATATCCGTTTTTTCGGTTTCAAGAAATGCTACAATTTGATCTAATTTAGACATAAGCTACCTTCTTTCTATTGATAATATTTTGTCAGATTTTTCCTAAAAAATCAAGAGTTTGCAAAAAGATGTTAAAATGCTTGAAAGTGTTTACAATAAGTGATAAAATAGTTGTTATAGAAGACTGAAAACGAAATTTTCAATAAAGAAAGGAAGTATTATGAATACAGACGATACTGTAACCATTTACGATGTTGCCCGAGAAGCGGGTGTATCAATGGCGACTGTTAGCCGTGTCGTGAACGGTAATAAGAACGTTAAGGAAAATACTCGTAAAAAAGTATTGGAAGTCATTGAACGTTTGGACTATCGTCCGAATGCGGTTGCTCGTGGACTTGCGAGTAAGAAAACCACAACGGTAGGTGTTGTGATTCCAAATATTACCAATAGTTACTTCTCTACTTTAGCTAAAGGAATTGATGATATCGCAGAAATGTATAAATACAATATCGTCCTTGCCAACAGCGATGAAGACGATGATAAAGAAGTTTCTGTTGTCAACACTCTTTTCTCAAAACAAGTCGATGGGATTATCTTCATGGGCTACCACTTAACAGAAAAGATTCGTTCTGAATTCTCTCGTTCTCGGACGCCGGTGGTCCTTGCTGGGACAGTCGATGTCGAACATCAATTGCCAAGTGTCAATATCGATTACAAGCAAGCGACAGTAGACGCGGTTACACTATTGGCTAAACGAAATAAAAAGATTGCTTTTGTAAGTGGACCATTAGTAGATGATATCAACGGTAAGATTCGCTTGGCTGGCTACAAAGATGCTTTAAAAGCAAAAAAATTGTCTTATAGTGAAGGCTTAGTCTTTGAGTCTAAGTACCGCTATGAAGAAGGCTATAACTTGGCTGAACGGATCATTGCGTCCAAAGCAACAGCAGCCTTTGTGACTGGGGATGAATTGGCAGCAGGCTTGCTCAATGGTCTAGCTGATCAAGGTGTGAAAGTACCTGAAGATTTTGAGTTGATTACCAGTGATGATTCACAAATTACTCGTTACACTCGTCCAAACCTTTCAACTGTTGGCCAACCACTTTATGACTTGGGAGCTATCAGTATGCGGATGTTGACCAAAATTATGCATAAAGAAGAATTGGAAGAAAGAGAAGTTCTTCTAGCCCATACCATCAATCATCGTGGGACTACTAAAAAGTAAAAACCAAGAGGCTAGGACAAAAGTCCTAGCCTCTTAATTGTCTTTGGATTGTCGAGCAAGACGCAGTGGTTGAGTGGGCTCTACTACGCTGATTTCATCAGCTTTTACAGCCCTACTCAACTGTGAGGAGGTGGGACGACGAAATCGAATTCTAACGAATGACCGATTTCTGTCCCACTCTCTTTTTCTTGTCTCTATATGAAACTCTGGTAAAACTTGAAGGGGTCTGCTAAATCAGGTATAATAGAGGGTATGAAAGTTTTACTGTATCTTGAAGGAAAATCCGTTTTACAAAAATCAGGTATTGGCCGTGCCCTCCAACATCAGATGCATGCCTTGGATTTGGCTGGGATTCCCTATACGACAGATATTTTAGGAGATTATGATGTGGTCCATATTAATACCTATGGTCCTCGGAGTTTGTTACTGTTACATGCTGCCAAACGTCGGGGGAAAAAGGTCATTATGCATGGGCATTCTACACGGGAAGATTTCCAAAATTCTTTTATCGGGTCCAATTTGTTTGCTTCCTTATTTGGAAAATACTTGGCTCACATGTATAAAAAAGCCGATTTTATTATTACCCCTTCAGAGTATTCTAAGCAGCTGATTCAATCCTACGGGGTCAAGACTCCAATTGTCGCTGTTTCCAATGGGATTGATTTGTCTAAATATAAAAAAGATCCTAAAAAAGAAGAGGTTTTTCGGAAGCACTTTAATATCCAAGAAGGCGAGAAGGTCGTTTTATGTGCGGGTCTCTATTTTAGACGAAAAGGGATTGAAGACTTTGTAGAAGTTGCTCGTCGGATGCCAGATGTCCGCTTTATTTGGTTGGGATCGATTAATAAATGGTTGATCCCTCGCGCTATTCGTCGTATGGTAGAGAAAGACCATCCGAGCAATGTGGAATTCCCTGGCTATTTTAAAGGAGCTGTTTTCCAAGGGGCTATGACGGGTGCAGATGCCTTCTTCTTCCCGTCTTACGAAGAAACGGAAGGGATTGTTGTCCTAGAGGCCTTAGCGGCTCACCAGCATGTCGTCCTCCGGGATATTCCAGTTTATCATGGTTGGGTGGACCAAGAATCGGCAGAATTGTGTCATTCGGTGGATGAATTTGTGGACTCTCTTGAAAAAGTCTTGTCTGGTCAAGTGGATAAGCGAGATGCGGGAGACCGGGTCGCTCAAAGCCGCTCAATTGATTTGGTAGCCGACCAACTGGTCAAAGCCTATCAGCAAGTATTGGAGATGTAATATGCGTATTGGATTATTTACAGATACTTATTTTCCGCAGGTATCGGGGGTTGCGACCAGTATTCGAACCCTTAAAACGGAATTGGAGAAGTTGGGACATACTGTTTTTATCTTTACGACGACGGATAAGGATGTCAACCGTTATGAGGACTGGCAAATTATCCGCATTCCAAGTATCCCTTTCTTTGCTTTTAAGGATCGGCGGATTGCTTATCGAGGGTTTACCAAAGCCTTGGCCATTGCTAAACAATACAAACTGGATATGATCCATACACAGACGGAGTTTTCTTTAGGACTACTCGGAGTTTGGATTGCTAAGGAGCTTCGGATTCCAGTGATTCATACCTATCATACCCAGTATGAAGATTATGTGCGTTATATTGCTAAGGGGATGGTTATCCGACCAAGTATGGTCAAATACATCGTCCGTGGTTATATGAATGACTTAGATGGGGTAATCTGTCCGAGTGAGATCGTCTATGACCTCTTGCTGAAATATAAGGTCAAGGTTGAGAAAAGGATTATTCCAACAGGAATTGAGTTGGCAAAGTTTGAACGACCTGAAATCACGCAAGTAGAAACACAAGCCCTTCGTGAAAAATTAGGCATTCAGGAGGGTGAAATCATGCTCTTGAGCTTGTCACGGGTTTCTTATGAAAAAAATATCCAAGCGGTCATTGCTGCACTGCCTAAAGTCTTAGAAGAAAATGCGCATATTAAATTGATTGTGGCAGGTGATGGGCCTTATTTGGGGGATTTGAAAAATCAGGTGCAAAAATTAGGCATCGAACAGGCTGTCATCTTCACAGGGATGATTCCACCAAACGAAACTGCTCTTTACTATAAGGCAGCAGACTTCTTCATTTCTGCTTCAACGAGTGAGACGCAAGGTCTTACTTATCTGGAGAGCATCGCTAGTGGGACCCCCTTAATTGCTCAGAGAAATCCTTATTTAGATAATGTGATCAATGATCGGATGTTCGGAGTCTTATATGAGCAGGAAGAAGATTTGGCTGCAGCTATTTTAGAAGCGACCTTAGCCACTCCAGAGAAGGATGAGACTAAGTGGGAGGAGAAGCTGTATGAAATTTCTTCTACAAACTTTGGTCGCAGGGTCTATGAGTTCTATCTAGACGCCATTATTTCGAAAGATTTTTACAATGAACGTCATCCTGAGGAAAGCCGTACTAAACGGGTGACCAAGTCTATTGTGAAAATTCCACAAAAGGTCATCGCTATGCCAGTAAATGGGTCTGTGAGAATCATGAAGGGTTCCTTTAAACAGGTGAAAAAGATACGCAACATTACCAAGTTATTGGATTAGAGTAAATCAAATCCGTAAGAGGTTCAAAAGAAGGACCTCTTACGGATGAGAGGCTATTTCCTCTTGCAAATTTTTTCAATCGTGCTATAATACTAGTCAGAGACATATCAAATCTAGGAAATCTGATAGAGAACGCGTGGGGCTGGAAATCGCGTAGAGGATAGATTTGGGACTACTCGGTAAACTTTTTATGCAAACATAAAACGGTGGCTACGTTAGAGCCAATCAGAGGTGTCAACATTTTTTGTTGTACATAAATGAAGGTGGAACCACGTTGCGACGTCCTTTTGAGGATGTCGCTTTTTGTTTTTAGTTTGACGCACATTTAAAAAGGATGTAGAAAAATCACGGGGGGTGGATATTTGAGTCGAGCTACATTTTCATTTTCTAAGATTGGAGCTATATTATTCTATGTTGCAACATACATATCGGTATTTATCTCTCTAATGTTTTGGGATGGTCCAGTCACCATTCTTATAAGTTTTTATGCATTAGGGACGCCGCTTCTATTTTTGGGAATTCCCTTCTATAGCATCCTAATGTTTGCTAAAACAATCATAAAAGTTCATA
>CADFQU010000104.1 GCA_902836505.1 Streptococcaceae bacterium | reverse complement strand
ATAAGCAATTTCATCACCAGCTTTTGGAAAATCTGTAAATAGTTTACCAATAAAATAAACCGTCTTATCTTTCATTAATTCATAAGCTTTACTATTTTCCAGTCTATTATTCGCTGCAGCGTACATAATACAAAAACTATCCACTATATCTTTCAAAGACATTAATTCTTCTTTACTGACCATAATTTCGTCGGGAGCAAGTCCACCAATGATTAAGTTTTTATAATGAGGTTACTGAATGATATTATCTAAAGCCATTCCTAATGGTAGTTGGACAGCTTGATAGCCTAAAGGTTCTAGATCTTGCTTTTTCCGGTCAAGGTGTTCTTGAGTAATACTGACATTCAAATCATATGGACTGGAAGCTTGTTCCTTCCTAAAAAAAGCCACTACGATACGATCTAACTGTTCAAATAGACCAAGATTTTCTACTGGAACTTTCATCATTGAATTTGATCCCCTTTTTGTTTCAGATTTCCTCTATATTCTACACTCATCGCATTTGAATATCAAGAAAGAGGCCATATCACGAACTAACTTTTGATGAAAAAACTTAAAAATTTTGTTTGACCGAATCTTTCTTCATCAGCCTATACCTCATGAATAGCTAGTTATAAAAGATAATATAGAAGATCCTACCATTCTTCAGCCATGGACTAGTTGAGTTTTACCACTTCGTCAGCTTTTTCCCAAATCACTGGATTATGGGTTGCAATAATGATTATACGCTCTTGATTCTTTAACATTAAGAGCAAGTCCATCACCTCTTGTGAGGTTTCTGGATCCAGTGCTGCAGTTAGTTCATCCGCCAAAATTAAAGGTGGATCTTTTAAAATAACTTTAGCTAATGCGACACGTTGCGCCTCTCCACCGGATAATTCATAAATCTTTTGATCCAGAGCAAGGTAAGCCAATCCTACTTTTTTGAGCACTTCTTCTTCTTGCTGCTTCTTCTCTTTTTTCGTTAATTTTTGCCCAATCAATCCCAAATCTAAATTTGTAGCGATAGTTTCGTTTTCAAGTAGTCCAAAGTTTTGAAAGAGATAGCCTAATTCATGCTTAAAGAAGTGATGCTGTTTGATTTGTTTCAATTCTTGCCCTTGATAGCTGATACTTCCCTTTTCATAAGGCTCTAGCTTCGCTAAGATATTAAGCAAGGTTGTTTTACCACACCCACTATTTCCGATCAGAGCATAGACCTTACCTTCTGTAAATTGCAAGCTCAAATCTTGAAAGACCGTTCGTTGGCCAAACGATTTGGTTAAATGTTCTATGCTAATCATATTAGGCTCCTTTCAGTACAGTGGCTAACAAGTGGTCTTCTTTATGAGACCGGTACAGGAGAATAAACCAAGCATTAGTAAGAAATAGAAAGAGAGTGACAAGAGCAATCCACCATTCCGAAGTGAGAATGAATACCAGGAAGCTTCCTAATAGTACGAGGCTACTTTCTGAGAGCATAATCGTTTGGTGAATGTTTACAAATCCCAGACCTGCCATCTTCTTCAAGAAGATTTGTTTTCTAAACTCTTCAAAATAAAGGAAATTCATTGTGTTAAAGAGAAGAACAGAGGTTGCTATACCAAAGACTCCTCCTGCAATTATCGTGAGATTTTCTATATGGATGAATTGGGCCATTTGCTGGTAAACGTCCACTGCATAGTCGTACTGACTAACACTTTTTTCAAGATTATACTCAGCGATTAGCTTCTTGCTTTTTTTCAGACCATCAAAGTAGAGATAAGAATTAAGTTGAGAGAAATAAGGATTATCGTAGCCACCAAAGCTTCTAGGTAGAACAACAACCAAAATCGGGTCTGTCAAGAATTGCTGATAGCTCATCGGTGTATTATTATAGATAAATCGTTTTTGGTTGTTAGGAAGATAGGTCACCCGTGCTTTCATAGGCAACTGACTCTTTCCTTGTTCATCACTAGGAGTCAGATAATCTTCATATCGTTTGATCATCTCCTCTTCTCGACCTTTTAATTTTTCTGGAAGTAAGAGACCAAATTCTCCTGCTTGCAAGTGATTTAAGTGATCTTTTTCTTCAGGAGAAACTGGAACATCTTGGATTTCGAGGTAATTTGGAGTCACATAGAGAGTTCGTGCAAGAGGATCGTAATCTGTGATTGAAAACTCTTTACCTGTACTAGGATCTGTCGTAACTCCTTTTGAACTAAAAGATTCGAGGTGATGATAAGCTAAAAGACCACCATTTTCAATACCAGACTCGATGAGCTTGGACCATTTCTCCCTATTTTCCTTCAGCCCCTCTTTACTGGTAATCTGATAGCCATATTCTCGATTTGTACTAATTTGGACCCAATTCGACTGTTTTGACCAAGCCTCACTTCCCTCTTGGTAGGTTTGCCAGACTGATCCATAAATACTGATTCGATGAACTGCAAGGCCAATTAGTGCCACAGCGAGAAATTGACAAATAAAGAGGAAAACCAAAATGCGCTTTAATGGAACCTTTCCTTTTAAAAGGGGGACTAAATGAATCGTTTGAATACTATATGCAAAGAGGAAGGATAAGAAAACAGATAAAATCAGTAAAATCCCATTGTAAATAATACTACCGGAAACGACGATGGAATAGGAAAAAGGTGTCAATTGAAAGCAATAAATCAGAAACGTACCCAGTGTACTTGCCCCTATACATCCCAAAAGCAACTCTACACTATCTTCTTTTAGAGAATGTCCGAAAAGTTGCAAGCGTCTCATTCCTGAGATATATCGAATCCCAGCGCTTCTCATTTCAAGTGTTTTTTGTATAATCGTCAAAGCGCTAAAACTAATGATAAAAATAACCAAGGCAAGTGATTGTGAACCGGAGCCAAAAAAGGCAATAAAGGTCTGCAGAAAATTCGGTTTCTTAATAAAAGTTTGTGAGAAGCCAAGATTATGAAGCGTTTGATCCAGCTTTTCAGTTTCTAATTCACCTGTTAATACATAATAATTCGTTAGCAGGCTTTCTTTGGCAGCCAGTTCTTTCTTCTCTCTTTTAATTCCAAGAGGAAGTTTTCCCTCTCCGTAGATATCATAGGTGAAAACAACCTGCCCCTTAGAATCTGTTCTTTGTATCTGACGGGCAATTATACTATGATTTTCCCTTGCCAAGCGGTCTAAACTGGAAGATAATTCTTCATATGTGACGCTCTTTTCTTGTCTCAGCACCCCTACTACAGGAAGACTGCGGTGGATAACCGTATTTGGAGAAATAAAGGCAATCCAAATCAAAAAGCTAGAGATAAAAAGGTTTGATAAAAGAATAAAGACACGTTTCATATCATCACACTTTCTAAAGAAAAAAGGGAAGTAATATCTAGCTAGTCAATCAATTTCGTTGTTTTAGTAATTACTGAGTTTTATAACTAACAGTTACATTCTTTGTAAGCGAATACACTTTTCCACCTTTACTATACTACAAAATCCTTCGGAAAACAATAATTTCTATGTGAAACTAGTTTCAAAAAAAGAGAGTGGGACAGAAATCGGTCATTCGTTAGAATTCGATTTCGTCGTCCCACCTCCGCACAGTTGAGTAGGGCTGTAAAAGCTGATGAAATCAGCGTAGTAGAGCCCACTCAACCACTGCGTCTTGTTCGACAATCCAAAGACAATTGAGAGGCTAGGACTTTTGTCCCAGCCTCTTATGACTTTATTCCACCACAGCCTCAGCAATTTCTTCTGCAGTAATTCCTGCAAAGTAACGACCTAGGTTAATGTTTTGAAGGGCTTTGAGAACGTCTTCGCGTTCGTATTTTACGCCACGAAGAACATCTTCTACTGCTGCTACGTCTTCGATACCAAAGAAATCTCCATAGATCTTGATGTCTTGGATTTTTGATTCAATAACGTTCGCAAAGATTTCAACCTTACCGCTAGGGAATTTAGTGCCACGACGGACATTGTATTCAGGGGACTTCCCATAGTTCCAATCCCAGGTACCGAACTTGGTTTCCTTAATCCGGTTGATCTCAGCCAATTCTTCATCTGAGAAGACATACTCCGTCATTTCAGGATATTCTTTCTTCATGTAGTCCAGAAGCAGGTCACGAAACTCTTCAACCGTGATTTTTTCTGGCAACTCGTCGATGATATTGGTGACACGAGCACGGACTGATTTTACCCCTTTTGATTCAAACTTATCTTTAGACACTTTAAGTGCGTTAGCTAGGACTGACAAATCCACGTCAAAGAGAAGGCAACCATGGTGCATGATCCGTCCATTGATGTAGGCTTGAGCATTCCCACAGAATTTCTTACCGTCAATTTCCAAATCGTTACGACCCGTGAATTCAGCCTTAACTCCAAGCTGAGCCAAGGTATTGATGACCGGAGTTGAAAAGCTCTTGAAGTCAAAAGCCTTATTTTCATCTTCTTTAGAGATGATGGTATAGTTAAGGTTGTTCAAATCATGGTAAACAGCCCCACCACCACTGATCCGGCGAACGACTTCAATACCATGCTCCCGAACGTAGTCACGGTTAATTTCTTCGATAGTATTTTGGTGACGACCAACGATGATTGATGGTTTGTTAATCCAGAGAAGGAAGATTTGATCCTCATCCAATAGATGCTTAAAGGCATACTCTTCTAAAGCAATATTAAAAGCAGTATCATTTGAATAATTAATAATGTATTTCATAGTAATTCCAAAAATTCGTTTTATAAATTCTACTCATAGTATGATGAGCGCTAGACAGAAATAGTTGAATTTCACTTGAATTTTCTGAAGTAGTAAAAAGAAATGTAACGAGTT
>CADFQU010000103.1 GCA_902836505.1 Streptococcaceae bacterium | reverse complement strand
GGCGTCGTTTTGTCGTGATGCCGCCATGGCAAGGCTTTTTGATCGGTCTGGTGAAAACGGATGGAGAGCTTGAACAAGCTTCAAAAAGGGTATGAAGTGATTACCATCGGTGGTTTGTATGGAACAGTTGATGAAGTAGACACTGAACGCAAAACCGTTGTCTTGGATGTGGATGGCGTATACCTCACATTTGAATTGACAGCTATTAAAACAGTTTTGCCAGTTTCAGAAGGAGTGACAGCTGGTGCAGTTGAAGGTGCTGGTGACTCAGATTCTATTATCGACGGTGAATAATAAGAAAGAGCGATCAAAGGGTCGCTTTTTTCATTTTTAGCTAGATGCCCCCTAGAAAAGGGACTAGACTGCCATTTTAAGCGGATTTATGATATAATGAAGCGATAAAAACAGTGAAATAGGTAGAAAAACATGTTTCGTTTTAAGAAGAAAGAAAAATTAAGTGTTCCCCTAGAAGTGCCCAAGCACATTGGAATCATTATGGATGGGAACGGTCGTTGGGCCAAAAAACGGATGCAACCTCGTGTCTTTGGGCACAAAGCCGGCATGGAGGCTCTGCAAGAAGTAACCATCGCAGCTAAGGAGATGGGAGTGCAAGCCCTAACAGTCTATGCTTTCTCAACTGAAAACTGGACGCGTCCTCAACAGGAAGTGAGTTTTATCATGAATCTTCCAGTTGAATTTTACGATCGCTTTGTTCCAGAACTTCATAGAAATAATGTGAAGATCCAGATGATTGGCGAGGTTTCCCGTCTTCCGAAGGAAACCTTGGAGGCTCTGGAAAAGGCGGAGGCCTTAACCCACTCCAATACAGGCTTGATTTTGAATTTTGCCTTGAACTATGGAGGACGGGCGGAACTGACCCAAGCAGTCAAACAAATTGCCCAGGAAGTCCTAGATGCGCGTTTAAATCCAGGCGATATTTCAGAAGAGATGATTGCCAATTATTTGTATACCAGTAGTCTACCAAAGGATTTGCGAGATCCTGACCTGATTATTCGGACCAGTGGGGAGCTTCGCTTGAGTAACTTTTTGCCTTGGCAAGCGGCCTATAGTGAGCTTTACTTTACCGATGTGATGTGGCCGGATTTTGGAGAAAAGGCCTTGCATGATGCAATAGAAGAATACAGCCATCGTCATCGACGCTTTGGTGGTGTATAGGAGAGAAATAGATGAGAAAAGATTTACAGAAGCGAGTGATTTTTGGAGGAATCGCCTTAGCTTTCTTTATTCCAGTCGTCCTTATTGGAGGAGTTGTTTTTCAGATTGTAGTGGGACTCATCGCTATGTTGGGTGTTCATGAATTGCTGAAGATGAAAGGCTTGCAGACCGAAACCATCGAAGGAGCCTTGGCTATGCTAGCAGCTCTTGTGTTGGCTCTGCCATTAGAGAGTTACCTCCCTTTCTTGCCAGCAGGTGGCAATTTCATCGCCTACGGCCTTTTGGTCTTATTATTGATGGGGACAACTGTCTTGGCGCAAGGCTATACCTATGACGAGGTTGTCTATCCGATTGCTTCAAGTTTTTATGTTGGCTTTGGCTTCCATGCCTTGATCCAAGCGCGCTTAGCAGGTGTAGATAAGATTCTCTTGGCCCTCTTTATTGTTTGGGCTACGGATTCAGGGGCCTACTTTATTGGGAGCCAGTTCGGTAAGAAAAAACTCTTGCCAAGAGTGTCACCTAATAAGACTGTTGAAGGAAGTCTAGGCGGGATTGCTTGTGCAGTCGTTGTGACGATGATCTTTATGATGCTAGATCGTACCGTTGCGGGCTCTTACGGTTGGGTGACCATGATTCTCTTTACCATTCTTTTCAGTATAGCAGCTCAGTTTGGTGACCTAGTCGAAAGTGCCATCAAGCGCCATTTTGGAGTGAAAGACTCTGGCCGTTTTATTCCTGGTCACGGTGGTGTCTTGGATCGATTCGATAGTTTGATTTTTGTTTTCCCACTGATGCTATTCTTTGGTCTGTTTTAAACAGAAGTCATCACATCATCAGTTAAAACGAAGGAGCGTGTATGCAATTTATTGCCTTTATTATCATTTTTGGCGTCATTGTCCTGGTGCATGAGTTCGGCCATTTCTATTTTGCAAAGAAATCAGGCATCCTTGTTCGCGAGTTTGCGATTGGGATGGGGCCCAAGATTTTTGCCCATGTAGGCAAAGACGGAACAGCCTATACTATTCGAATCCTTCCATTGGGAGGCTATGTCCGAATGGCAGGCTGGGGCGAAGATACGACAGAGATTAAGACAGGAACTCCTGTCAGTCTAACCTTGAACCCTGAGGGAACAGTTGTTCGGATCAACCTTTCTGGGAAAAATATCGACCAGACGGCTCTCCCCATGAATGTCACAGATTTTGATTTTGAGGATAAACTTGAAATCACAGGAATCGTCATCGAAGAGACCAAGACCTATCCTGTCCACCATGATGCGACCATCGTTGAGGAAGATGGGACAGAAGTACGGATTGCTCCTCTAGATGTGCAGTATCAAAATGCTAGTATCTGGGGACGACTCATTACCAACTTTGCGGGTCCCATGAACAACTTTATCTTGAGTATTGTCGTGTACTCTCTCCTAGCCTTTATGCGAGGAGGAGCAGTGGACTACTATAGCAACCATGTTCAGGTCGTTCCTCAAGGAGTGGTGGCTAAGGCTGGTTTGAAAGATAATGATCAGATCGTTCAGATCAATGAATACAAGGTTTCCAACTGGGATGAGTTGACAGATTCTGTCCAGAAGGCGACCCGTAACCAAGGAAAAAATCCAGAAGTAACGATCACCTATGAACGAGACGGGAAGACTCAAAAAGTGACGGTCCAACCAGAAGAAGATGGTGGACGGTATTATATCGGTGTGACCAATGCTGTCAAGACGGGCTTTTTCGATAAGCTTCTGTCAGGTGTGACAGATACTTGGTACACAGCAAGTCGTATCTTAACGGCCTTGAAGGATATTATCTTCCACTTTAGTTTGAACAAGTTGGGTGGTCCGGTAGCGATCTACAAAGCGAGTTCGCAAGCGGCGGAGCTTGGACTTCCAGCTATCCTGTCCTTGATGGCCATGTTGTCTATCAATATCGGAATCTTTAACTTGATCCCCATTCCGGCCTTGGATGGTGGGAAAATCTTGATCAATTTGATCGAGCTGGTTCGTAGAAAACCGCTGAAGCAGGAGGTAGAGACCTACTTGACCCTTGCTGGAGTGGCGGTCATGGTTATCTTGATGATTGCCGTTACTTGGAACGATATCATGAAATTATTTTTGAAATAGAAAAGGAATGAATCTGAATGAAACAAAGTAAAATGCTTATTCCAACACTTCGCGAAATGCCAAGTGATGCGCAGGTCATCAGCCACGCTTTGATGCTCCGTGCGGGTTATGTTCGTCAAGTATCTGCAGGTGTCTATTCTTACCTGCCACTTGCTAACCGTGTGATCGAAAAAGCTAAGAAGATCATGCGCCAAGAATTTGATAAGATTGGTGCGGTTGAGATGTTGGCTCCAGCCCTTCTCAGTGCGGACCTTTGGCGCGAATCTGGCCGTTATGAAACCTACGGTGAAGACCTTTATAAACTAAAAAATCGTGAGAAGTCAGACTTTATCTTGGGTCCAACTCACGAAGAAACTTTCACAGCAATTGTCCGTGATTCGGTCAAGTCTTACAAGCAATTGCCACTGAACTTGTACCAAATCCAGCCTAAGTATCGTGATGAAAAACGTCCACGTAATGGCCTTCTTCGTACCCGTGAATTCATCATGAAAGATGGCTATAGCTTCCACGCTAACTACGATAGCTTGGATGTAACTTATGATGAGTACAAAGCAGCCTACGAACGCATTTTCACTCGCAGTGGCTTGGACTTCAAAGCCATCATCGGTGATGGTGGTGCTATGGGTGGTAAGGATAGCCAAGAATTTATGGCCATTACTCCTTCTCGTACAGACCTTGACCGTTGGGTGGTGTTAGACAAGTCTGTTGCATCATTTGACGAGATTCCTGCAGAAGTGCAAGAAGAAATCAAGGCAGAATTGCTCAAATGGATGGTTTCTGGTGAAGATACCATTGCCTACTCAAGTGAGTCAAGCTATGCGGCCAACTTGGAAATGGCAACCAACGCCTACAAACCAAGCAACCGTGTTGTGACGGAAGAAGAAGTGACTCGCGTGGAAACACCAGGTGTCAAATCAATTGATGAAGTCGCAGCATTCTTGAACATCTCTGAAGAGCAAACCATCAAGACCTTGGTTTATATCGCAGACGAGGAGCCAGTTGTAGCCCTACTCGTCGGCAATGACCAACTCAATGAAGTCAAATTAAAAAACCACCTTGGAGCAGACTTCTTGGAACCTGCAACCGAAGCCGAAGTGAAAGAATTGTTGGGAGCGGACTTTGGTTCTCTTGGCCCAGTCAATCTTCCAGAAAATGTCAAGATTATCGCAGACCGCAAGGTGCAAGATAGTCGCAATGCGGTTGTTGGTGCCAACGAAGATGGCTACCACTTGACGGGTGTCAACCCAGGTCGTGACTTCACTGCTGAGTATGTGGATATCCGTGAAGTTCGTGAGGGTGAAATCTCACCAGACGGACAAGGTGTTCTCAACTTTGCGCGTGGGATCGAAATCGGTCACATCTTCAAACTTGGAACTCGTTACTCAGCAAGTATGGGGGCAGATGTCTTGGACGAAAATGGCCGTGCTGTACCAATCATCATGGGCTGTTACGGTATTGGTGTCAGCCGTCTCCTTTCAGCAGTCATGGAACAACACGCTCGTCT
>CADFQU010000102.1 GCA_902836505.1 Streptococcaceae bacterium | reverse complement strand
TTTTAGATGAAATTGCAAGCCTTTTACCTATATTTTCTTAATTATTCCTTTTCTAATCTTTTATTTTTCCATCTGATAGAAAGATCTTGATCGAGCTTTGAAAAATCTCCCATTAAATCCCCTATCTCTTCTGCTTCTAAGTAGAAAAAAATCGGAACTCTCGTTCCGATTTTTTAGCCTGAATTACGCAATCCTTTTGCGACACCATTGATCGTGATATGAATCAACTTGTCCTGATCTGCAGGCAATTCACCACGTCTTTGGCGTTTAATTAATTCTAATTGAATATAGTTCAAAACATTAAAGTATGGCATACGATAATCTAAACTATCTTTTAGATAAGGGTTCTCAGCCAAGAGTTCATCATGACCCTCAATTTGTAAAATAACATCTTTAGTCAATTGCCATTCATCCAGGATAATATTGAAGATGTCACGAACCTCCTCTTCTTCACATAGTTTGGCGTATTCAAAAGCAATGTTCATATTGGCTTTTGAGAGCACCATGTCTACGTTTGAAAGAAGAGACTTGAAGAATGGCCATTTTTGGTACATATAACGCAAGGTTTCAATGTTTTCAGGGTCTGCATCAATAAATTCTTTAAAACTAGAGCCTACACCGTACCAGCCAGGGAACATGACCCGGCTCTGTGACCATGAGAAGACCCAAGGAATGGCACGCAAGCCACCGATTTCTTTGATGGTCTTACGGGCTGCTGGACGGGAACCAATATTGAAACTAGAAATAGCCTTAATCGGACTGGACTCAAAGAAGTAATCATAGAAATGTTCGTTGCCAAACACCAGTTCACGATAAATATCGTAGCTACGATTGACAATCTGGTCCATGATCTCATTGTACTGATCGGACATGCTCTTTTCACTCTTCTGCTTAGCAATCATCCGGTTAATCGTTGCAGAGACCAACATTTCCAAGTTGTAATAAGCTGCATCCTTGTTCCCATATTTGTTGCCAATGACCTCACCTTGCTCCGTCAAACGAATGCGGTCATTAATGGATCTCAATGGTTGTGAGGTGATGGCTTCATAGGTTGGACCACCCCCACGACCAACCGTTCCACCACGGCCATGGAAGAAGGTAATTTTGACTCCAAACTCGTCACCAATCGCTGTTAGTTGTTGCTGGGCTTTATAAAGAGTCCAACAAGAAGATAGATAACCACCATCTTTGTTACTATCTGAATAACCAAGCATAATTTCTTGGTAGTTATTCTTAGAAGCAATCCAACGTTTAGCAATTGGAAGTGATAGATACTTTCTCATCGTATCTTCTGATTGATCCAAGTCTTCGATCGTCTCAAAGAGGGGAACAATTTGCACACGTGCGCTTTCCTTGTCAATCAGTCCCACTTCTTTCAACATGATGGCCAACTCAAGCATATCAGATACACTGGTTGCATGAGAAATAATGGTTTGACGAATAACGTCTTCACCAAGTCGATCCTTTAATTCACGCGCTGTTTGGAAAATAGCTAATTCTTTTTCAAGCAATTCTGATTTTTCTGCATGGGTAGCAGATAAAATCCGAGGATCTTCTAACAACTCTTGTAACAGCAACTCGCACTTTTCGTCTTCTGACAAATCACTGTAGTGATCATTAATCCCTGCTTCTTTTAATAGTTCTGCAACACAGGCTTCATGGACACTCGAATCTTGACGCATATCAATCGAAGCCAAGAAGAATCCAAAGACTTCTACTGCTTCTAATAACTCAGCAAACTCACCTGAGATTAAAGCCTCTGCCTTATTTTCAATCAATGACTCTTGAATAAGGGTCAAATCCTGTTTAAATTCTTCAACTGTTTCGTAATAAGGAGGGCGATCTTCTGCCAACTCTTGAATAGCACCACTAATACGGGTACCGATATAATCGGAAACCACTCCTTGTTGATGGGTGTGAGCACCGAGAAGACGCTCAACCGGATGACGGTCATCTACTGTAGAGCCAACGACAGACCATTCCTTGATATTCAATAAGGTTTGGACCAACTTGGATTGAATATAATGGAAGGCCCGACGGTAGGGCTCCTTCTCTCTAAAGACAGATGTATCACTGGAACGGGCCGCCATCTCTTCAACCGCTTGACTGGTTTTTGAAAGATTGGTAGAGAGGGAGAAGTTCCGATAAAGACTAGAGATTTTCTGAATATAATAGTTCAGAATGACTTCACTTTGAATGGTAGCTGATCGCTTCAAGGTCTCTGCGGTTACAAAAGGATTCCCATCCCGGTCTCCACCGATCCACATTCCCATCGTAATCGGTTTGGGTTGTTGCAACTCAATCCCTTGCTCCTTGGCAAGACGTTTGTATTCCAACATTAAGTTGGGAACAGCCTGAAGGAAGGAACTATTATAGTATTCCATGACGTTGGTAATCTCATTGGTTACCTTGAGTTTCTTTTCACGGATCATATCAGTTTGCATCATAATTTCGATATTACGACGCAAATTATTGTACCATTTGGTCTCGTTCATCAAGCCAGCTTTTACATCCCGGTGTTGGCGCAAAAGACTGTGAATGTGAGTGGTTAAATCCAACATAGTTTTCCGTTGTACTTGGGTCGGATGAGCGGTCAATACCGGTACCACATTGAGGTGTTCCAAGATTTCCTGAGCATTTTCAGTCTCAGCCACCTGGCGGATGGTTGACGATAGTTTCCCTAGATAGTCCTGTCCCACATTATTCTGATGATTGATTTCAAAAGCCAAATCGACATCTTCAGAGATATTAATCAATAATGGGAGAATGGCAAAGTATCGAGAAATCACGATCATATCTTCATTTGATAGCTCTCTAACAATTTGATCCAATTTTAAATAGTCTTTTGAGACAGATAGTTTTTTCAATTCAAGAATCTTATCAAAGGTTTCTGGACTCACCAAGTTTTTAGCAATGTCTTCTAAAATAGTGGTTAAAATCTCAACTTCTTCTTTGATAATCTCTTTGTTGGTATAGCTCTCTAGTTTTTGTAAAGTCATGATAACTCCTTTCTTTACTCACTCCGGTTTAGTAATAGCTTTGGATTTTCTGAGGCTTCTCGTAAGAAGGGGCCTCTTGAATAGCCCGGGCGCGCTTTTCACTCGCATCAATATTCAAGACAAGGGCAATCGCAATAGATAAGACCCACAAACTATTTCCTCCTTGTGATAGGAAGGGAAAGGTCACCCCTGTCGAAGGAATCAACCCAGAAATCCCACCAATATTAATAAAGGTTTGAGTCAGAAGCATCCCTCCTATACCGATGGCCATCATTGAATTAAATGGATCTCTTGCCCGAATCCCTACAAGAATAATGCGCAAAATTAAGAAGAACAACAAGGCCAAGATGAGACTGGCTCCCACAAAACCAAGTTCTTCAATAACGATTGAAAAGACAAAGTCTGTATGAGCTTCTGGCAAGTATCCCTGCTTTTCAATCGAATTTCCAAGTCCCAAACCAAACCAGCCCCCATTACTCATGGCGTAATAAGAATTGGCTAGTTGGTGTCCCGAATCTGATAAATCATTAAAGGGGTTGTAAAAAGCACTGAATCGTTTTGCTACATACCCAAAGACAGGGATTTTAGAAAAACGCTCTACCCCGATTAACTGAATAGAATAAAGAAGAACGGTCGATCCTCCCACTAGGATAGCTAGTAAGCTTGAGAACCATCGGTAAGCTATCCCACTTGCACTAATCATAATTAAGGTTGTCAGTGCAAGAATGGTCGCATTTCCTAAGTCTGGCATGATGACCACAATAGCAATCAGGAAGAGCACCATCCAACGCCAATCCGACAAATCTCGAGGAAGCCATTGATTGTGGGTTAACGCTTGGTAATCATATCGTTGAATTTCTTCTTGCTTTTTAGAGAAGACCAAGGCCAAGTACCAGACGATGATAATTTTCAAATACTCAGCTGGCTGAATCGAGAAACCTCCAAAACTTAACCATCCATGCGCACCATTCACCGTATCTGTGATGAAACGCGATAGCAAGAGAAGAATCGTCTCAGCTATAATGAAAATTCCAATGAAGCCCTTTTTCTTAAGGACATTTAATTTCACCTTATAGGTAATCAGAATAGTGATCAAACTTAGAACAAAAAAGATCCCCTGGCTTCTAATCATCCCGAAAGGACTAACCCCTTTTTGGATAGCTAAGGCACTCGTTGTCGAGTAGACTACAATCAATCCCAATACTGACAAAAGGAGGTAAGGGATCAGGATTGAATAGTTTAAAAAATGACGTTTTTCTAATTTCATGTAACACCCATACTTCTAATTTTCAAATTTCATTATATCACCTTTCAATAGTAAAAAAAAGAAAAGACCAAATAAGATTCGGTTTTCACTTTCAAAAGATGATCAAACAGACCAATCTTACTCTTATTTCTACTCCAACTATTGTGAGGAAGCAAGGAAAATCAATCCTCTGATTCACTATCATATCATCTTGTTTTTCTTGTTTTCGGACCCTTTGTTTTGCCTTTTTCCATCTTTTACGGTAAAATGATTCTGTATGAGAAAAAGGATTAAACCAATTGTCCTCTTTGTCTTTTTCGCAAGTATCTTTTCCTTTTTAGTAATTTCAAAAACAGTAGCAGATATCCAAAGGAATCAACTTGCTAGAAACAAGACCCTACAAGAGGCAAAGAAAACCAATCAAACAAAAATCCCATCTTCCTCTTCTTCTGACTCAGTTGAAGAATTAGATCAAGAATTTTTGAATCGACCAATTATTGATGACCGGAAGTTTTTCGACCATATGCGGTTTATCCGTGGACGTCCAGCTTTCAACTT
>CADFQU010000101.1 GCA_902836505.1 Streptococcaceae bacterium | reverse complement strand
TTGAACGTTCGCTTTGTTAATTAAGTCAAACAAATCTTTCTTAGAGTCATTTGGCACTTTCCGTACGTCAAATTCTACTCCAAGATCACGCATTTTTTCGAATGTAGCCACATCCTCTTTGTCCATTGACAAGACATTGTTAACCATGGTTTTACCAGTTGAGTGGGCCATTGAACCAACGTTCAGAGTTTTGATTGGTACACCGCCTTCGATAGCACGAAGAGCATCCTGAGGTGTTTCAAATAAGATCAAAGCATGTGTTTCACCAAAGCGAGGATCTTTTGCAACGTCGATCAATTTTTGAATTGGGACAACGTTTGCTTTCACACCATTTGGTGCTGCTTGCTTGATCAACTCTTTACGGAGTTCATCATTGGCAACTGAGTCTGAAGCTACGATAATTCTATCCGCTTTTGAATCAGGTGTCCAAGCAGTTGCGACTTGTCCATGAAGTAGACGAGTATCGAGACGAGCAAGGTTGATCTTGAGTTTCCCGTCACCTATCACTGTTCCTTCTGGAATAGCGGCTTGGGCTACTGGAGCAGCGGAAGCAGTGCTTGCTTCTTCGACTGGATTCAATTCTTCTGGAAGAGCTTTGATTCCATCTTTAGATTCTTTGATGATGTTTGCAGCGACTTGATCAACTCCGGCATTTGCATCCATCAAACGCTCTGTATAAGCTTGAATCAACATCGGCAAGTTCAATCCAGTAATGATCGCAAATTTACGATCGGGATTTTCCCCCATGACGCGACTCGCTTGGTTAAATGGAGAACCACTCCAAAGGTCAGCCAAAACCAAGATTTCATCCTCTGCATCAAATGCGGCAACAGCAGCATTAAATTTAGCATAGAGATCATCTGGGCCTTCACTTGGCATGAACGTAACCACTTGGACTTTCTCTTGATCCCCAAAGATCATTGAGCCGGATTGGTGGATTCCAGCTGCAAATTCACCGTGGCTAGCAATAATGATACCAATACTCATTATTGACATTCCTCCTTATAAAATTTGTTTGACTTTCAGTTTAAGAAAACTTTAAGCTTATTTATTATAAAACGTTTTCATAATAAAGTCAATTTTTCAGTACTAAATTAAAGGAAAAAGAGACTCTTTGATATATTAAGTTATTAACATTTGTCTTTGGAAATTGGTAGACTTCTTTGGCCTTTAAATTCGAAAATCCTTGACAAGAGGGGAACGAAGGGGATTCTATGTTTCTGAAAAGAGTAGTAGTAGCTTCTAATAGGTAAAATAAAAATATAGAAACCCCTTGCAGGTCCTGTTTGTGAGAGACTAAAAAAGACCAGCCCATTTGGGCCAGTCTAATAGGTTCGTTTATTTAGTTAGTGAAATCAAGTACCATACGTCCTTGAATGGTTCCAGCTTCCATTTCGTCAAAGACTTTGACAGCATCTTCTACTGGACGTTTTTGAACGACTGGTACTACCAAACCTTCTGCACCAAATTGGAAGGCTTCTTCCAAGTCTTTACGAGTTCCTACAAGAGAACCGATGACTTGGATACCATCTAATACTGTTTTCACAATGCTGAGGTCCATCACTTCAGAAGGAAGTCCGACTGCGACAACGCGGCCACCCGCACGAACAGAATCTACTGCTTGGTTGAAAGCTACTTTAGAAACAGCTGTTACGACAGCAGAGTGAGCTCCGCCATTTGTTATTTCTTTGATCAATCCTGGGACATCTTCGACTTCGCGACCGTTGATGACAAAGTCTGCACCAACTTCTTTCGCCAATTCCAGTTTGTCATTGTTGATATCCACAGCGATGACATGAGTGTTGAAGACTCTCTTGGCATATTGAACAGCCAAGTTACCCAGTCCACCAGCTCCATAGATAACGATCCATTGTCCTGGTTCAGCTTTGGCTTCTTTGATAGCTTTGTAGGTTGTAACACCTGCACAGGTAATAGAAGAAGCTTGGGCTGGATCTAATCCTTCAGGTACTTTCACTGCGTAATCTGCAGTAACGATACATTGTTCAGCCATTCCTCCATCAACAGAGTAACCAGCATTTTTTACAGTACGGCAAAGAGTTTCACGACCAGTTGTACAGTATTCACAAGTTCCACATCCTTCGAAGAACCAAGCAACACTGACGCGGTCACCAACTTTGAGGCTCTTCACATCTGGAGCAAGTTCTTTAACAATCCCGATTCCTTCGTGTCCAAGAACACGGCCTGGAACTTTACCGAAGTCTCCGTGAGCAACGTGCAAGTCCGTGTGGCAGACACCACAGTATTCGATTTGAACAAGAGCTTCCCCTGTTTCCAATGGGCGCATCTCCTTGTTTGCAACGATTTCAACACCAGTACCTTCTGGATTTACAACAACAGCTTTCATAGTTTTCCTCCTCTAGAGCTTAGTTGAATTAGAGACGGTAATAAAACGAGAAGTAACATCACTTGAATCATTATCGTATGAAACGAGCTAGGCTCCTTTTTTATTTTTGTTATGTTAATTTTATCACAAACTTTATCGGCTAGCAAGCGTTTACATAGAAAATTTTCTGAAAATAAACTTAACCAGTTAAATTTCTTTCAGAAAAGGCCCCGATAAGGTTTTGTATGTTTGAGAAAACAAAAAAGCTTGAATCCTTTCTTGTAAAAGGTAATTCAAGCGATTCTCTATTTATAGGAATAGTTTTTCTAGTTGACGAGCAACACCGTCCTGATCGTTTGTATACTCGGTTTGTTCATCTGCATAGGGGAGGAGGACAGGATTGGCGTTTTTCATTGCATAACCAGTTCCTGCGAAAGCCAACATGTCTGTATCGTTTTGTTCGTCTCCAAAGGCGATCAGGTCTTTCCGATCAAGTCCGTAAGTCTCGAGGAGATAGTTGAGGGCAAAGGCCTTATTGACCCCTTTTGGTGCACATTCCAGAATGTTGAGGGGTCCACCCCAGCTATTGATTTCTAGCTCGTGATGGTAGTAGTCACGCATTTCTTCGGCTAAAGCGTACTTGTCTTCAGCACGTGTTTGAAAGAGGATGGCATTTGGGTTTTCGGTAACTTTACGAGCTTCGAATTTTGTTTTGGAGGAGATTTTTGAAACCCCAAATAAAGCAGGATCAATAGTATGGTGGTAGGTATGGGTGACATAGAACTTATTGCGATACTCTCCTGCAATAAAGTCTGCCTGGATGTCATTTTCTCTCTTGACCATATCTAGGAGGTATTTTTTATCAAGGGTCATGGATAGTTCTTTCGACCATTTTTTATTTGGAATATGAGTGAGAGCGCCGTTAAAGTTAATCATGGGACTTTCCAATCCCAATTCCTTATAGATGTGATCTGCCATTCGATAGGGACGCCCAGTTGTAATAATGACCCGGTGGCCTTGTTCACTGACTTTCTGGATGGTTTTAATCGTAAAGGGAGATAATTTGCTCTCAGAATTTAATAAAGTGCCATCTAAATCGACAGCGATTAGTTTTTTATTCATAGGAAGATTCCTTTCATTTGTATGGTTTTTCTTACTCTAAATGTGGAGTATAGAAGTACCATATTTTAAGAAGAATGCTACCATTATACCAGATAAACAGGAAAATTTCAGTTTTTCAAATAGCAAATGCTGAGGCGCTAAAGATTATCCAGATGAATCTCTTGTAAAAGTGAATGATATTTGATAAAATATTGGTATTGTTCGTGATTGAGTCACGAGCAGATTTATTTTTTTTAAGGAGTTTATTAGAAAAATGGATAAGTTTTTCAAACTATCTGAACACGGAACGACGGTTCGTACAGAGGTATTAGCTGGTTTAACGACCTTCTTTGCCATGTCTTATATCTTGTTTGTAAACCCTCAAATGCTCTCCCAAACAGGAATGCCTGCTCAAGGAGTATTTCTAGCAACCATTATTGGGTCAGTCGTCGGGACTCTCATGATGGCTTTCTATGCCAATCTACCTTATGCCCAAGCACCGGGGATGGGCTTGAATGCCTTCTTTACCTTTACAGTGGTATTTGGGATGGGCTATTCTTGGAAAGAAGCCTTGGGAATGGTCTTTATTTGTGGATTGATTTCTTTGGTTATCACATTAACTAATGTTCGGAAAATGATTATTGAGTCTATTCCAAATGCTTTGCGTTCAGCTATTTCAGCTGGTATCGGAGTTTTCTTGGCCTATGTCGGAATTAAAAATGCTGGCTTGTTGAAGTTTTCAATTGATCCGCATACCTATACGGTGGCAGGAGAAGGGGCTGACAAAGCGAATGCAGCGATTACAGCAAATTCTGCAGCGGTCCCAGGACTTGTTAGTTTCAATAGTCCGACAGTCCTCCTTGCCTTGGCTGGCTTAGCCATTACTGTTTTCTTTGTTATCAAGGGTATTAAAGGAGGAATTATCCTTTCTATCCTTACGACAACAATCCTCGCTATTGTGTTTGGCATTGTTGATCTTTCAACGATTGACTTTGGTAGTACCCATCTTGGAGCAGCTGTCAATGATCTTGGGAAAATTTTTGGTGCTGCACTTGGTTCAGAAGGATTAGGTTCTTTGATTACCAATACTTCTCGTCTTCCTGAAACCTTGATGGCTATCTTAGCATTCTCCTTGACAGATATCTTTGATACGATTGGTACCTTGATCGGTACAGGAGAAAAAGTCGGAATCGTTGCTACAAATGGTGAAAATCATCAATCTGCTAAATTGGATAAAGCCCTTTATTCAGACCTCGTAGCGACATCTGTTGGTGCTATTGCAGGTACTTCAAATGTGACGACTTATGTTGAGTCAGCTGCGGGTATCGGAGCTGGTGGACGGACTGGTTTGACAGCCCTTGTAG
>CADFQU010000100.1 GCA_902836505.1 Streptococcaceae bacterium | reverse complement strand
AGTAGCACGAAAGCTTCAAGCAGTTCATCAGAAAGTTCAAGCTCTTCAACAGTGGAATCCCATTCCAATACGGAACCTTCGGCTTCTACTGAACCAGAATCTTAACATGATGACCTTATAAACCCAGACCCAATCGGTCTGGTTTTTTTAGTAAAGAGAGAGTTGGAACGAATCCTTCTAGAGGCGGAAGCGAATCCCATAGAATTTTGATAAAATAGACTGGAGAGGTTCAATTATGTGGAAGATTCAATTGTTTGTGTTTGTTGAAGCTTTGTTACTCACCATGGCTGCAATCACTATTTTGGCGGGAAATATATCTCGTATCGTCCTAATCGTGGTTCTGTGCTTGCTTCTATTGTATTATTACATTGGAAAACAGCGGAGCAATTTTCTTTTAGTGGCATCCAGCATCCTGCTGTTTTTTATTGTCATGTTAAATCCTTATGTCATCGCTGCGCTTTTGTTTGCCGTCGTCTATGCCATGCTGGTGGCTTATCCCTATTTTTACCGTGAAAACGAAGAAGTGAAGATAGATTATGAGGAAGATGTAGAAATCCGACAAGAGAAAACGCCTTGGATTGGGGATTTACATCATTTTTCAAAGGTAAACTGCCATTTTCGCGATTTAACGATTACTCGTTTAGTAGGGCGGGATACGATCCACTTAGACGAAGTGATTGTTGTGAATCATGACAATGTCATCATCATGAGAAAGATGTTTGGCAATACGAAAATTATTTTACCGGTGGATGTGGAGCTGAGCTTGCAGGTAAATACCTTATATGGAGAATTGCGCCTCTTCTCTCAAAAACCTAGGAAATTGAGAAATGAGACAGTTAGCATGGAGACACCGAATTATCGCAGTTCCCATCGAACAGTGAAACTTGTTATTGCGGGGATTGTAGGAGATGTGGAGGTCGTCAGAGGATGAAACGAACAGACTATCTTTTAATCTTCCTTTATACGGTCTTAATTCTAGCTGTAATTATCCATTCGATCTTTGGTCTCTTTGACTTTCAGTGGGCTTATCTATTGGAAGATTTATCAAAGCTTCGTGCATTTCTTTTTATTGGCTTTGGCTTGACGGTTGCTCTTACTGTTTTGATGATTTTATTGATTAAATTGATTCAATTTACAATTATGAACACCGTTCAAAAAAACCTGAGAAACTTGCTCGAAGGTAAGAAGCTAAAACTCGGAGAAAACAAAGAGATTAATGAAGAGTTTCAACGCTTGGATCGCAAGCTCAAACGCCTGACAGAAAATTTGCAACGAACAGAAAATCGGGTCATGCAAAATGAAGAAGAGATTGTGGAAAGAGAGCGGCGGCGAATTGCTCGAGATCTCCATGATACAGTGAGCCAAGAATTATTTGCAGCGAATATGATTTTGTCTGGTGTAGCCAGTCAGGATCAAGTTCTTCAACTGCCTAGAGTCGGGCAACAGTTGAAGGGGGTCACAGAAATTCTAAACACCGCTCAAAATGATTTGCGGATTCTCTTATTACACTTGCGGCCGACAGAATTAGAAGGTCGAAACTTGGTAGAAGGTCTCCAGGTGATTTTTAGAGAACTACAAGAAAAGAGTAATTTAGAAGTTTATTTTGAACACGATGTTCAAAAATTACCAAAATCTATTGAAGAGCATATTTTTCGTATTGTGCAAGAAGTAGTGAGCAATACACTGAAACATGCCCATGCGAAGCGCTTGGATGTTTATCTGTTGCAAACAGAACAATCTCTCCATCTCAAATTAGCAGATGATGGAGTGGGGTTTGATCCAGAATCTTTGGGTGAACTAAGTTACGGTATGAAGAATATTCAGGATCGAGTAGATGACATGGCAGGAAGAATTAAGATTTTGACCAGTCCCAAAAAGGGAGTGGCTATTGATATTAAAGTGCCATTAGTAGAAGGAGAAGATGATGAAATTATTACTAGTAGATGATCATGAAATGGTCCGATTAGGCTTGAAAAGCTATTTAAGTATGCAAGATGGGATTGATCAAGTCCTAGAGGCTAGCGATGGTCAAAAGGGTGTAGAGGTAGCCTTACAAGAACGACCAGATGTCATCATTATGGATATTGTCATGCCACATATGACCGGGATTGAAGCGACACTCGCCATCCTGAAGGAGTGGTCAGATGCAAAAATATTGATCCTAACATCCTATTTGGACAATGAAAAAATCTATCCTGTCTTGGATGCAGGAGCCAAGGGCTACATGCTCAAAACTTCCAGTGCAGAGGAAATTTTACGGGCTATTCGTAAGGTGGAACAAGGAGAGTTAGCAATTGAGACAGAGGTCAGCCAAAAAGTAGAGTATCGAAAAAACCACGTGGAACTTCATGATGACTTGACGGCGCGTGAACGAGATATCTTAGCTTTGCTAACCAAAGGATATGAAAATCAACGGATAGCTGATGAATTATTCATTTCATTAAAGACGGTCAAGACGCACGTGTCGAATATTTTGTCAAAATTAGAAGTGAGCGATCGTACCCAAGCAGTAGTTTATGCCTTCCAACATCACTTGGTCTCTCAGGAAGATTTTTAGTCAAAAACATGCTATAATAGACAGCATACTGAATGGAGACAACATGGATGCTAAAACACGCTACAAAGCGAAAAAGATTAAAATAGTATTTTTTGATATTGACGATACCTTACGAAACGTTGAGACAGGCTATGTTCCAGCTTCGATCACCAGAGTGTTTTCACAATTACGAGAAAAAGGAATTTACACAGCTATTGCCAGTGGTCGAGGGATTTTTGGAGTGCCAGAAGAAATCAAGGCTCTCCAACCTGATTTCTACGTCACTCTGAATGGTTCCTATGTGATTGATCGTAAGGAGAATGTCATTTATGAAGAAAGGGTACCAAATCCACTTGTTCAGAACTTTGTTGCATGGGCCAAGCAGACAGGGATTCATTATGGTTTGGTTGGGAGTCATCAAGCAGCTCTTTCGATTCGGACAGAAGAGATAAGTCGGGCTATTGACCCCATTTATCCAAACCTACCAGTAGATCCCGATTTTGCTTCCAAGCATCCCATTTATCAGATGTGGACTTTCGAGACTGGTAAAACAGTTGATGCTCTCCCAGAAACTTTGGGGCAGGAATTGCGTTTGGTTCGCTGGCATCCAATTTCATCTGATGTTGTCTTAAATCAGCAATCCAAAGCCCATGGTGTCTCAAAAGTAGTCGAAAAATTGGAATTCAAACCAGAAAATGTCTTAACATTTGGGGATGGATTGAACGACATAGAATTATTTGACTATGCTGGTTTAGCGATTGCCATGGGAAATGCCCAGGATGCATTAAAAGCTAAAGCAGATTATGTCACAAAAAATTTAGAAGAAGATGGCATCTTACATGCCTTAGAGGAGTTAAAAATGGTTGAAAAAGAATTGCACTTACCACAAACAAAAATGGATCAAGAAACAGGACCAATTGCGACGATTCATACCAACTATGGAGATATGAAGATTCGTCTCTTCCCTGATCAAGCACCAAAAACAGTAGCAAACTTTATTGCGCTAGCGAAAGATGGCTACTACAATGGAGTGATTTTCCACCGCATCATTAAAGATTTCATGATTCAAGGTGGGGACCCAACTGGAACAGGTATGGGTGGAGAATCCATCTATGGAGAGTCTTTTGAAGATGAATTCTCAGAAGAATTGTACAATATCCGTGGTGCGCTATCCATGGCCAATGCTGGACCAAATACCAACGGTAGTCAATTTTTCATCGTTCAAAACCAACACCTTCCTTATTCTAAAAAGGAAATTGCCCGTGGTGGTTGGCCTGAAGCTATTGCAGAAATTTACGCAGAAGAAGGAGGGACACCTCATTTGGACCGTCGTCACACAGTATTCGGTCAGTTGATGGATGAAGCTTCTTATCAAGTATTGGATACCATTGCGGCAGTTGAGACAGGTGCCATGGACAAACCCAAAGAAGATGTGGTCATGGAATCGATTGACATTGAGGGAGAAGCATGAGAATTGGGGATAAACTTAAGGGTGTTGTGACAGGCTTGCAACCTTATGGAGCCTTTGTTGAATTAGAGACAGGGGTAACCGGTTTGATCCATATTTCTGAAATCCGCAGTGGATATATCGACAACATTCATGATATCTTAAAAATTGGGGATCAGGTTTGTACCCAGGTTATTGATATAGATGAATACTCTGGGAAGGCTAGCTTGTCCCTTCGAACCTTAGAAGTTGGGAACAGAAAGCATTTTCGTCATCATCGTTTTTCAAATGATCGCCATAAGATCGGTTTTACTCCTTTAGCCAAGCAATTACCTATTTGGATTAAAGAAAGTAAAGAATTTTTGAGTGACACTAGTCAAGGAAAATAAGAATTTGTTTCTGCAGATAGAAGAAAAAGAGGCTACATCGTAGCCTCTTTTTTATTCTTGATCAAAATCGTAAAGGGTAGTTGAAAGGTAACGTTCTCCATTATCCGGTGCCAAAGCCAAGACTTTTTTACCAGCTCCAAGCTCTTTAGCGACTTCAATTGCTGCATAGATAGCGGCAGCAGATGAAATTCCAACTAAGAATCCTTCTTTTCCACCAATGTAGCGACCTAATTCTAAAGCTTGTTCAGAAGTGACGCGGATTACGCCATCATAAGAATTGGTATCCAGCGTTTCTGGAATGAAACCTGCTGACAATCCTTGGATTTTGTGTGGTCCAGGTTTTTTACCAGAAAGAATCGCGGATTCATCTGCTTCGACTGCATAGACTTGGACAGCTGGGTTAACTTTTTTCAAAGCATGAGAAACACCTGAAATAGTTCCAC
>CADFQU010000099.1 GCA_902836505.1 Streptococcaceae bacterium | reverse complement strand
CTGCTTTTACAAAGCGTCCTACACCAGAGCCACTTGCATTTAATTTGGTGTTGAGGGTCACATTAGGTGTATGGTAGACCATACTCCCCCGCTGAATATAGACAGTCTCACCTTGGTTGAGAGATAACTCGACCAAAGGGAACTGCACATTGTTATCTGTGAAAAATTGCAAAATTAATAACCCCCAATTCCTAATAAGTATAGAAAAAGTATAGCACAGGACAAACCTTTTTGCAAACGATTCCAAACTCTGATCAAGAAAAGACTTTTTTCAAAACTTCCCCTACAGTGGAGACTGCTATCACTTGAATACCATCTGGGATCGCGATGCCTTGGAGAGAATTTTTAGGCGCATAAATCTTAGTGAAGCCTAGTTTAGCCGCTTCGTTGATCCGTTGCTCAATCCGAGTCACTCGACGAATCTCCCCAGTCAAGCCAATCTCACCGATAAATGCCTCTTGAGGATTGGTTGGAAGCTCCTTGTAGCTGGAAGCAATGGCCACCGCTACGGCTAGGTCAATGGCGGGTTCGTCCAGTTTGACACCACCAGCTGACTTGAGATAGGCATCCTGATTTTGGAGCAGAAGTCCGCAACGTTTCTCTAACACAGCCATAATGAGGCTGACCCGGTTAAAGTCAAGACCCGTTGTCGTCCGCTTGGCATTTCCAAATACAGTCGGTGTCACCAAGGCCTGAACTTCCGCCAGGATTGGTCTGCTGCCTTCCATGGTGACGACAATGGCAGAGCCAGTTGCCCCATCCAAGCGTTCTTCTAGAAAGACCTGGCTAGGATTGAGGACCTCAACCAAACCGCCTGACTGCATCTCAAAGATTCCGATCTCATTGGTCGAGCCAAACCGATTCTTGACTGCTCTGAGAATTCGGAAGGTATGGTGGCGTTCCCCTTCAAAGTAGAGCACCGTATCCACCATGTGCTCGAGCATCCGAGGCCCCGCCAAGGTTCCTTCCTTGGTCACATGGCCAACGATGAAGATGGCGATATTATTGGTCTTGGCCAACTGCATAAGCTCAGCTGTTACTTCCCGCACTTGAGAAACTGACCCTTGAACTCCAGAAATCTCAGGAGACATAATAGTCTGGATAGAGTCGATGATAAGGAAGTTAGGCTGGATACGCTCCACTTCTGCTCGCACGCTCTGCATATTGGTCTCAGCATAGAGATAAAACTCACTGTCGATATCCCCCAAGCGCTCTGCCCGAAGTTTGATCTGCTGGGCCGACTCCTCTCCACTAACGTAGAGGACCGTTCCCACTTGAGATAGTTGGGTCGATACTTGAAGGAGCAGGGTCGATTTACCAATTCCAGGATCTCCACCGATGAGGACCAAACTTCCTGGGACGACACCGCCTCCAAGGACGCGGTTGAATTCTTCCATCTCGGTCTTAGTACGATGGACATTGATGGAGGTCACATCCGCCAGTTTCATGGGTTTGGTCTTTTCACCCGTCAAGGACACCCTGGCATTTTTGACCTCTGCAACTTCGACTTCCTCCACAAAGGAAGACCAAGAACCACAGTTGGGACAGCGCCCTAGGTATTTGGGTGAATTGTAGGCACAATTTTGACAAATAAATGTCGTTTTTTTCTTTGCGATGATAAACCTCTTTCTAAATCTCTATCTCACACTCAATCACTTGGCAAAAATCAATGGTTTCATTCGGTACAAATTGACGCATGAGCATGCGATGGGCTACAACTACCACAGTTTGATGTTCCCGATACTTAGCCATGCAATCTAGAAAACGAGACTTCATCTCTACAGCTGTCTCATATTGAACAGGAGAATTTGGGAGCAACTCCCCATTATTTTCTAAAAATAGTCTTCTAGCTTCTTCAAATCTATCTATGCCACTTTCATAGACCTGCCATTCATGCAATAATGGCTCCACTCTCAAAGGAAGCCCAGTAGCACAAGATACATAAGAAGCCGTTTCTAATGCTCGCGTCACTGCAGAAGACACCAGTATATCAGCTGAGCCAAACAAAGGATTTTTGCAAAGTTCCTGAGCTTGTTGTCTTCCTTTCACCGATAAAGGAGCCAAGTCTATCCCAAATCCCGTATAAGAACGCTCCTCTAACTCACGGTAATCTGGCTCTCCATGACGTACAAAGATAATCTTCATCTTAGTGCCCTGTCGATCCAAATCCGCCAGTACGAACTCCGTCTGCCTCATCTCCATCTGCGATTAAAAACGGTGCAAAAACAGCCTGAACCACACGTTCGCCGACTTCAAGAACCACTTCCTGGTCGGTAATGTTTTTCATCTGAGCAAAGATATGGCCTTCATTTCCAGGGTTTCCATAGTAGTCACCATCAATGACACCAACAGAGTTAATCAAGACTAGACCTTTTTTGCGAGGATTAGAGGAACGGTCATAGAGGTAGAGAACCTCTGTCGGTTGCATATAAGCCTTGACTCCTGTTGGCACGAGGACAATCTCTCCTGGCGCAATCACCGTGCGTTCTGCAACCTTCAAGTCGTAGCCAGCCGCATGAGCCGTCTCCCGTTTCGGCAGCAAGTCTTGATTGGTATAGGTTGATACAAGTTCAAATCCACGAATTTTTGTCATCATAATTCCTCTTTCATTCTAAATAGTTTCTATCTCTTCTATTATACCATCACTTTGGCCTAGCGTCTCCCCTATACTACTATTCGTATTTTTCCTGACAAACACACAAAAGCCCCCTCAGACGAGGAGACTTTTGCAGGAGATTATATGAAAAAAAGTAAACTGTATCAAACAAAGTTAGGAGGTCTTTGTTGATGAGACTAGTTTACCTCTTTCTCCTTAAAAAATCCTAAAGAGTTTACAATTCTTGTAACAGATAGTGAAAGAGTTCGAGATTGCCTTTTTCTTCTTTAACCAGAAACTCTGGATGCCACTGCAAGCCAATGATGCGATGACCATCCACTGCTTCGATGGCTTCAATGGTCTGGTCGCGAGGATCAATGGCTGTCACTCGAAAGTTGGGCGCCAAGTCCTTAATACTTTGGCGATGAACAGAATTGATCTGGCTGGCTTGTCCAAAGAGACGCTCCACCACGCTACCTTTTTTGGTCTCAATGGAATGAGAAGTGCCAAAAGGAAGGCCTTGCCAGTGCCCTTCTACTTCTTGATGGAGAGTCCCACCGAAGGCGACATTAACGAGCTGAACTCCTCGGCAGATAGCTAGGACGGGCTTGTTTTGACGGACTGCTTCTTTTAACAAGGCCAACTCAAACTGATCTCGCTCGAGATTGTAGTCATCACTCTCGATGGCAATCTCTTCTCCATAAAAACTAGGATGGACATTTTGCCCCCCACTGAGGATAAGCTTGTCCACTGTCTCGATATAATCTTTGGCAAAAGACGGATCTCCCACTGGGATGACCATAGGAAGGCCACCTACTTGCTTAATGGTTTCCGCAAACTTACAAGATACAGACGAATGGATATTTTTCCCATCTGGATCCACTGCACATAGATTGGCAGAGACTCCAACAATCGTTCTACACATGGCCTTCCCTCCTTTGATATTTCTATTCCCTATTTTATCATCCCACCCCTAGAGCGTCTAATATGTATTTTTTAAGGGCCTGATAAATATTTTTTATCACCTATAGACAAAAAAACAGGCTTGTCTAGCGAGGCTAGAACAAAACCTGTTTTAATGATTAATTTTCACGCTTTTTGTAAACCAAGGCGTTTCCGGCTACTGCCAAAACAAGTCCTGTCGCTACTAGTCCTTCACTCATTGATTGACCAGTAGAAGGAAGAGATTTCTTACCTTCTCCCTTTGGAGGGTTGTTTGGAGTTTTCTCATTGACAACATTTCCTTTGTCAAGGACCAAATCTTTAGCTGCTTCAAAATCTGTTGCTGAGATCTTGATTGGAGCATCTAACAGTTGGTAACCTTTCGGTGCTGTCAATTCTTTCACTACATAGTCCTTAGCCTCAAAGCCTACAAAGCTTACAAGACCATTAGAGTCTGAGGTTGCTGTCGCTTGACCTTCGCCGTATGGGTTGGCAACTGGAGTTGTACCATCCTTTTCGAATAGGCCGAAGACCGCACCTTCCAAAGCTTTGCCTTCACCATCAACCTTGTGAAGTTGGATAGTGTAAAGTTTAGCTTCTGGCATGTCATTAACTGGTGGTGTTGGTGGGATAGCAGTAAATGGTTTATTCACCACACTACCCTTATCAACTACCAAGTCTGCAGCAGCATTCAATTCTGACGCAGAAACGGTGATTGAAATCGTTGACAATTGGTAACCTTCTGGTGCTGTCAATTCTTTCACCACATAATCCTTCGCTGCAAAACCTACAAAGCTGACAAGACCGTTGGCATCTGAGGTTGCTGTCGCTTGACCTTCACCATATGGGTTGGCAACTGGAGTTGTACCATCTGCTTCAAAGAGGCCGAAGACAGCTCCTGCTAGAGCTTGGTTTTCTGTATTGACCTTATGAAGTTGGATGGTGTAGAGTTTCACTTCTGGCTTCTCAACAACTGGTGGTGTTGGTGGGATGGCAGTGAATGGTTTATTGACTACTTTACCTTGATCAAGCACTTGATTAGTTGAGGCAATCAATTGACTAGATGAAACAGTAATTGCTTCTTCAGAAAGTTGGTAGCCTTCTGGAGCAGTGATTTCTTTCACTACATAATCTTTGGCTTCAAGACCTGTAAAGGTAACGAGACCATTGGTATCAGACGTCGCTGTCGCTTGGCCTTCTCCATATGGGTTGGCAACCGGGGTTTTACCATCCTTTTCAAAGAGTCCAAAGACCGCACCAACAAGTGGTTTTCCTTCATTATTGACTTTGTGCAATTGAATGCTATAAAGCTTCAATTCCGGTTT
>CADFQU010000098.1 GCA_902836505.1 Streptococcaceae bacterium | reverse complement strand
CAATCCCTGGTATTGAGGGGTCAGGCCACAACCTGTTGCTGTATTGACGATGAGGAGTACTTGGCCTCGATAAGCTTCTAGGGAGAAGGGGCTCCCATCTTGGGCGATTACAGTGAAATCATAGATAGTCATTTTATACGTCCTTTCCTACTTTCTCTATTGTATCACGCTTGGGTCGAAAAAAGTTAAACCGTGGCCCTAGTACCTCCAGTATTTCCTATGGGAAGGGGATTTTCCTACTGACAAGCGGGCTAGATTTTGATATAATATCGTGAGGTGATTTTTTATGTCCAGCTTAAATAGATACAAATTTACTTTCGGTAATAAATCGCTGACTCTCACAACCAATCATGATAATCTCTTCATGGAAGAAGTTGAACGGGTCGCGAAGGAAAAATATGAAGCGATTAAAGAACAAATGCCAGCTGCTGATGATGAGACCCTGGCCATTTTATTAGCAATCAATAGTTTATCAACACAATTAAGTCGTGAGATTGAGTTTGACGATAAGGAAAAAGAATTGGAAGATTTTCGTCGCAAGGCCCTAGATGGCCTGGTCGGTAGATCATCTAATTAAGGGGAGTTGCATGTTTTCAATCCTGATTTTATTCATCCTAGCTTGGAGTTTTTATATTGGGTATTCACGAGGATTTTTGCTTCAAGGATATTATTTTTTAACCATGATTGTGGCCATGTTGGTCGCAGGCTCAGGCTATCAGTCCTTGGCAAAAACCATTAGTCTATGGATTCCATTTTCGAGTGCAACACAAGCTTCAAAATCCTATTTTTATGGTGCAGACCAACTCTTTCACTTAGACAAAGTTTTTTACGCTGGTTTGGCTTATTTCATCTTGTTTGTTTTAGTCTATGCGATTGGTCGAGTGATTGGACTCTTTATTCCCTTGATTCCAACGCCTGAAAAATGGGAGGAGTTTCCGTTTCAGATCGCCAGTGGTGTTTTAGCTGTCCTGGTGACCTACTTTGTTCTGCAAATGGGATTCACAATTTTATCAACAATCCCCATGGCAGCCATTCAAGATCGACTCCATGGAAGTTTCCTCATTCGATTTATGGTGCAGTATAGTCCCCTTACAGCAGGCCTCTTGAAACAACTTTGGGTTGTAAAAATCTTAGGTGCGTAATCACTTCTCATCATGTGTAAAGTTCATGAGAGATATTATAGAAAGGAAGGGGAGGCTCAGACCAAAATCAGCCTCCTTTTCTGTTGTGGAGAAACATGAATCAAAAAATTCTCGAAACCTTAGAGTTTCAAAAAGTCAAAAACTTAGTAGAGCCCTATTTGCAAACGGAGCAGGGTGAAGTAGAGTTGCAGGAATTAGCCCCGCTTACAAAAAAAGAAACAATTGAAACCGCCTTTCTTGAGATGGCGGATATGGCTCAGATATTTGTGGAGCATCCGCACTTTAGCGTGCCCACCATCCAAGAAATTCGTCCAGTGACCAAACGTTTAGAACTAGAAACATCGCTCAATATTGATGAATTATTAGCGGTGAAGAAAGTCTTGCGCGTGACCCATGAATTGCGAAATTTTTATGATGAATTAGAAAATGTCCGCTTGGAAAAACTGGATCGAATTTTTGAAAATCTAGTCGATCTTCCACAGTTGCAGGGAAGTCTACATGCCATTAATGAGGCTGGATTTATTGAAAACTTTGCCAGTGAAACCTTGGCCAAAATTCGTCGGCGTATTCAAGAGAATGAACACCAAGTAAGAGACATTCTCCAAGAATTGCTGAAGACCAAGTCAGAAATGCTGGCTGATCAGATCATTGCTAGCAGAAATGGGCGAAATGTTTTGCCGGTTAAAAACACTTACCGTAATCGGATTGCCGGTGTGGTGCATGATATTTCAGCTAGTGGAAATACCGTCTATATCGAACCTCGAGCGGTCGTCAATCTCAATGAAGAGATTGCTAACCATCGTGCGGATGAACGCTTCGAGATGCTTCGGATATTGGAAGAAATTTCAAACCTTCTTCGTCCTCATGCGGGGGAAATCCGGAACAATGCTTGGCTAATTGGTCATATTGACCTCGTTCGTGCAAAACATCGCTTTTTACAGGATCGAAAAGGGACCATTCCAGCCTTGTCAGATCAAGGTGAAATTCAGCTCTTGCAGGTTCGCCATCCCTTGATCGAGAAGGCTGTACCCAATGATGTCCACTTTGGCAAAGACCTTACAGAGATTGTGATTACGGGACCTAATACGGGTGGGAAGACCATCATGCTGAAAACCTTGGGACTAGCCCAACTAATGGCCCAGTCAGGGCTGCCTATCCTAGCGGAGTCTGGGAGCAAGGTGGCTGTCTTTACAGAAATCTTCTCAGATATTGGGGATGAGCAGTCGATTGAGCAAAGCCTTTCCACCTTCTCCAGTCACATGACCAATATTGTTTCTATTTTAGAGCAGGTCAATGAGGAATCCTTGGTCTTGCTAGATGAGTTGGGGGCCGGAACCGATCCTCAGGAAGGGGCCTCGCTAGCCATCGCTATTCTAGAAGATCTCCGTTTGCGGGGGATCAAGACCATGGCGACCACGCACTATCCAGAACTTAAGGCCTATGGGATTGAAACCCTTGGTGTCCAAAATGCCAGTATGGAATTTGATACTGATACCTTACGACCAACTTATCGCTTTATGCAGGGGGTTCCGGGGCGATCCAATGCCTTTGAAATCGCGCGTCGCCTAGGCTTGTCAGAAGTGATCGTGAATCAGGCACAAGGAATGACCAATCAGGATCGGGATGTCAACCGTATCATTGAAAAATTGGAAGCCCAGACCTTGGAAAGTCGCAAACGCCTCGAGTCCATTCGAGATGTCGAACAGGAAAACCTGAAATTCAACCGCGTCCTCAAGAAATTGTACAATGAATTGACCCGAGAGCGGGAGACAGAGCTCAACAAGGCTCGTAAAGAAGCGCAAGAAATTGTAGATCTTGCTCTAGCGGAAAGCGACCAGATCTTACAAGGTCTCCATGCCAAATCGCAACTCAAGCCCCATGAAATTATTGAAGCCAAGTCTCAGTTGAAGAAATTGGCTCCAGAAACGGTCGACCTATCGAAAAACAAGGTCTTGAAACAGGCTAAAAAAGCCCGTGCTCCAAAAGTAGGAGATGAGATCTTGGTGATCAGCTATGGGCAAAGAGGAAGTCTTACCAAGCAACTCAAAGATGGTCGTTGGGAAGCCCAAGTGGGACTAATCAAAATGACCTTGGAAGAAAAAGAATTTAATCTCCTGAAAGCTGAAAAGGACGTTTCTCAACCGAAAAAACGTCAGGTCCACGTGGTCAAACGTTCCAACGCCAATGGGCCTCGGGCTCGCTTGGACCTTCGTGGCAAACGGTATGAGGAAGCCATGGAAGAATTAGACAGCTTTATCGACCAAGCCCTTCTCAACAATATGGCCCAGGTCGATATTATCCACGGCATTGGAACAGGGGTCATCCGGGAAGGGGTCACTAAGTACCTACGTCGCAATAAGCATGTGAAAAGCTTTGAATACGCTCCTCAAAATGCAGGAGGAAGCGGAGCGACAATTGTGACCTTTAAATAAGCAAAGAGTCAGTCGTGCCTTTCCATCAGGCACGCTTTTTGCTATAATACAGTCAGTTTAAACGGAAAGTAGGAAAGCATATGACCCCTAATCGTTCGTCAGATTCTTGCACCACCATTTTAGTCGGAAAAGATGCCAGCTATGATGGATCAACGATTGTAGCTCGCACAGAAGACTCTCAAAATGGAGTGTTTACCCCTAAGAAATTTATCGTCGTTCAACCAGAGGAACAACCCCGTCATTATCGGTCAGTCTTATCTCCTTTTGAGATAGACCTGCCCGACAATCCTGTTCGTTACACAGCAGTTCCGGATGCCATTCCAAAAGATGGTATCTGGGGAGAAGCAGGGATTAATCGTTACAATGTAGCCATGAGTGAGACCGAGACCATTACGACCAATAGCCGAGTCTTGGGGGCGGATCCTCTGGTAGAAAGTGGCATTGGAGAGGAAGACATGTTGACCTTGGTTCTTCCTTATGTCCAGACTGCTCGTGAGGGCGTACTACGCTTGGGGAAACTCCTAGAGGAATACGGGACTTATGAGTCTAATGGAGTGGCTATCAGCGATGTCAATGAAATCTGGTGGTTGGAAACCATTGGAGGTCATCACTGGATGGCCCGCCGTGTGCCTGACGATGCCTATGTGACCAATCCCAATCAATTGGGAAGTGATCGCTTTGAGTTTGATCGCCCGGAAGAATTCTTATGTGATCCAGATTTGAAAGATTTTGTGGAACGCCATCACTTGGCCTTGGATTTTGACGGTTCGTCCTTTAACCCTCGTTATGCTTTTGGTAGCCAACGAGACAAGGACCGTCATTACAATACACCACGTGCTTGGGATATTCAACGGTTCCTCAATCCAGAAGTGGAGCAAGATCCTCGTTCCTTCTTCCTTCCTTGGTGTCAAAAACCTTACCGCAAAATTACGATCGAAGATGTCAAATATGTCCTTAGCAGTCACTACCAGGATTCAGTTTATGATCCCTATGGTTCAGAAGGAGATACCCATAGTCGTCGGACCTTCCGTACCATTGGTATTAACCGAACTAGCCAGACGGCTATTCTCCAATTGCGGCCAAATCGTCCTCAAGAAACAACCGGGATTCAATGGCTTTGCTATGGGTCAATGCCTTTTAATACGGCGGTTCCTTTCTTTACCCAGGTCGATACGACACCGGATTATTTTGCCAATACGACAGAAAGGGTGACGACAGATTCCTTCTATTGGACCAATCGAATCATTGCTGGTCTGGCAGATGCCCACTATAGTCGTCGGACCTTCCGTACCATTGGTATTAACCGAACTAGCCAGACGGCTAT
>CADFQU010000097.1 GCA_902836505.1 Streptococcaceae bacterium | reverse complement strand
ATGAATATGCGAAGTTGCTTGATGATGCAGAAAAAGAAACCCTAGACGTAGTGACACGTTATGAAAAATTTGCAGCAGCGCAAGCTTGGTTAACAGATAGCGCATTGGTAATTCCAACTATGACAAGCTCTGGTGCAGCTACAGTGGTTTCAAAAGTGGTTCCATTCTCTGAACCTTCATCACAAACAGGTAACAAAGGATCAACTTATTTCAAATATGTTGAAATTCAAGATGAACCTGTCACTAAAAAACAATATGATCAAGCACGTGAAAAATGGTTGAAAGAAAAAGCTGAATCAAACAAGAAGGCTCAGCAAGATCTTGAAAAACACGTTAAATAATCACCTTCATCAGAACTTTCTCTAATAGGGGAGAAAGTTCTTTTGAACATTAAAGGAACGGAATATGAAAAAATATATATTTATGCGTATTTTGCGTTCGTTAGTGTCGATCTTTTTGGTTACGACATTGACCTATACAATTATTTATACGCTAACCCCAAGAAATTTAATTTTCAAAAACGACCCTAACTATAATAAGATTGCAAAGACTAAGGATTCTAAAATCAATTATGAAAACACAGTCTATGATCGTATGGGGTATATAGAATATCTTGATTCAAAAGCTTTGAAAGAAAAAGCAAGCAAGGAAGACTCATCAGTAACTGTAGAGCCTACTAAAGAAAACGAAAAGATCTACAAAAAGTACATTTCTAATCTTGGAAATGGCTGGGTATTGAAACGTTTCCCTGAAAACAAAGGCTTTTATGCAACTCGTGAAGTCCCTGTCTTTGAACGTGTTATTGGATTCTACGGCAACCTGATTCAGATTGATCATCCAAATGTCATCAAAGATGCTTCAAATCCAAAACTTGAACGCTATATTCGCATTGAAAATGATCCAGCTATTGGTTGGTCAGTAGTTGGTTCGGGGACTAAACATAAATATCTTTTGTATTTCAATGGTCAATTCCCGTTCATTCATCAAAATTTTGTATCGTTAAACTTGGGTGAATCTTATCCAACCTATTCAAATACGCCGGTTCTTCAGGTTATTACACAAGGACAAGGTACTACCAAGAAGAGTGAAGTGAACTTCCCAACAGGGAAAAAAGAATCTTCTATCAATATCTACTCACGTACTTACAAATCACCAAGCAAGGCAGATGCTCAAGATATTGCCCGCTTTGGTGAAGGAGATGCTTATACAGCAACTTTGAGTAACTATGAAAATCCATCCATGATTGTGAGCTCTTCTATTATCGGCTTGATCGGGATTGCAATTGCTTACTTGATTGCGATTCCATTGGGATCTTACATGGCCTTGTTGAAGAATACATGGTTTGATAGCGCCTCAACCGCTGTCTTGACATTGATGATGGCTCTTCCAACGATTGCCTTGGTCTACATCGTCCGCTTGGTTGGTTCAACAATCGGTCTTCCAGACTCCTTCCCAGTTTTAGGAGCTCAGGACTGGAGATCGTATGTTCTTCCTTCTGTCATCTTGGGACTGTTGACCGCTCCAGGTTTGGCTGTTTGGATTCGCCGTTATATGATTGACTTGCACTCACAAGACTTTGTCCGTTTTGCACGTGCTAAAGGACTTTCTGAAAAAGAAATTTCACGCAAGCATATTTTCAAGAATGCAATGGTTCCAATCGTTACAGGTATTCCTGTTCAATTGGTCTTGGTTATTTCAGGAGCTACCTTGACAGAAACCGTCTTTGCCTTCCCTGGTATGGGTAAAATGTTGATTGATTCCATCAAGGCATCGAACAATACCATGGTGGTGGGTCTTGTCTTCATCTTTACTGTTCTTGCTGTATTTGGAGCAATGGCCGGTGATATTCTCATGGTTATGGTAGATCCTCGTATCAAATTGACAACTAAGAAAGGAGGCAAATAATGTCTACAATCGATAAAAAGAAATTCCAATTTGTTGAACGTGACGACTTTGCCTCTGAAACAATTGATGCGCCGTCGTACTCCTATTGGAAATCTGTATTTCGCCAATTTTTCAAAAAGAAATCAACCATTTTCATGTTAGCAGTCTTGGTGGGAATTCTCTTGATGAGTTTTGTTTATCCAATGTTTTCAAACTTTGATTACAATGATGTAAGTAAAGTAAATGATTTCACTGCTCGTTTGAATCCTCCAAGTGCCAAAGCTTTCTTTGGTACAGATAACAATGGTAAATCCTTGTTTGATGGAGTTTGGTTTGGTGCCCGCAATTCGATTATCATCTCTTTTATTGCTACCTTGATCAACGTTGTGATCGGTGTAGTGATTGGTGGGATTTGGGGTGTGTCAAAATCAATCGACCGCTTCATGATGGAAGTTTATAACGTTATTTCAAACGTTCCATTCATGTTGATTGTTATTGTCTTGACTTACTCAATTGGTGCTGGTTTCTGGAACTTGATTTTGGCGATGACGGTGACCGGATGGATTGGGATTGCTTATTCTATCCGTGTCCAAATTATGCGTTACCGTGATTTAGAGTACAACTTGGCCAGCCGTACATTGGGGACTCCAACTCTAAAAATCGTGACAAAAAACATTTTGCCGCAGTTGGTATCTGTTATTGTGACGACAACAACTCAATTGTTGCCAGCCTTTATTTCAACTGAAGCCTTCCTTTCCTTCTTTGGATTGGGATTGCCAATTACAGTTCCAAGTTTAGGTCGTCTGATTTCAGACTACTCACAAAACGTAACAACCAATGCGTATCTTTTCTGGATTCCATTGACAGTCTTAGTCTTGGTATCCTTGTCATTCTATATCGTTGGACAAAACCTTGCAGATGCCAGCGATCCACGTACACATAGATAGGAGGAGTAGATATGACAAATGATAAAAATGTAATCTTATCTGCTCGCGATATCGTAGTAGAATTTGATGTTCGGGATCGTGTCTTAACAGCCATTCGCAATGTGTCCTTAGACCTTGTTGAAGGTGAAGTCATGGCCCTTGTTGGTGAATCAGGTTCTGGTAAATCTGTTCTGACAAAAACCTTCACAGGAATGTTAGAAGACAACGGACGAATTGCCAATGGTAGCATTAATTATCGTGGGCAAGAATTAACAGAACTCAAGTCAAACAAAGACTGGGAAGATATCCGCGGTGCAAAAATTGCAACCATCTTCCAAGATCCAATGACTAGTTTGGACCCGATTAATACAATCGGATCACAAATTACGGAAGTTATTATTAAACACCAAGGCAAGAGTGCCAAAGAAGCTAGAGAAATGGCCATTGATTATATGGAAAAGGTGGGAATCCCAGAAGCGGAACGTCGCTTTGATGAATATCCTTTCCAATATTCAGGCGGGATGCGCCAACGGATCGTTATTGCTATTGCGCTTGCTTGTCGCCCAGATATCTTGATCTGTGACGAGCCAACAACGGCCCTTGACGTAACCATCCAAGCCCAGATCATTGACTTGTTGAAATCATTGCAAAAAGAATATAACTTTACAACAATCTTTATTACCCACGACTTAGGTGTGGTAGCAAGTATTGCAGATAAGGTTGCCGTAATGTATGCTGGTGAAATTGTAGAATTTGGTAAAGTAGAAGAAATTTTCTACGATCCAAGACATCCTTATACATGGAGTCTTCTTTCAAGTTTGCCACAGTTGTCTACCTCTAAAGGTGATTTATATTCTATCCCAGGGACTCCTCCATCATTGTATTCACCAGTAAAAGGGGATGCCTTTGCTTTGCGTTCAGACTATGCTATGCAAATTGATTTCGAGGAGCATCCACCAGTCTTCAATGTTTCAGATACACATTGGGCTAAAACATGGCTCTTACATGAAGATGCACCAAAAGTCAATAAACCAGAAATTATTGATAATCTTCATGAAAAGATTAGTGCGAAAATGGGATTCACTACAATCAAGGACTAGGAGAAGGAAATGACAGAAAAATTAATAGAAGTTAAAGATCTAGAAATTTCCTTCGGTGAAGGAAGTAAAAAATTTGTAGCTGTAAAGAATGCAAATTTCTTCATCAACAAAGGGGAAACATTTTCTCTTGTTGGTGAGTCTGGTAGTGGGAAGACGACAATTGGTCGTGCAATCATTGGTTTGAATGACACTAGTGCAGGTGACATCCTGTATGATGGCAAAAAAATTAATGGGAAGCAATCGCGTAAGGATGAAAATGAATTAATCCGTAAAATTCAAATGATCTTCCAAGACCCGGCAGCAAGTTTGAATGAGAGTGTAACAGTCGACTACATTATTTCAGAAGATTTAAACAATTATCACCTATTCGAAAATGAAGAAGACCGAGTACGTAAAGTAAAAGAGATTATGCATGAAGTGGGGCTTCTAGCAGAGCATTTAACTCGTTATCCTCATGAATTCTCTGGTGGACAACGCCAGCGGATTGGGATTGCTCGTGCCTTGGTAATGGAGCCAGAATTTGTTATCGCAGACGAGCCAATTTCAGCCCTTGACGTATCCGTACGTGCGCAAGTGTTAAATCTCCTTAAGAAATTCCAAAAAGAGTTGGGCTTGACCTATCTCTTTATCGCACACGATCTTTCAGTAGTTCGATTTATCTCTGATCGTATTGCGGTTATTTACAAAGGAGTTATTGTAGAAGTAGCTGAGACGGAAGAATTGTTTAATAATCCAATTCATCCATACACACAATCTCTACTATCAGCTGTACCGATTCCAGATCCAATTCTAGAACGCAAAAAAGTTCTGAAAGTTTATGATCCTGATCAGCATGATTACTCAACCGACAAACCAGAAATGGTTGAAATCAAACCTGGACATTACGTTTGGGCAAATAAAGCAGAACAGAAAAAATATAAAGAACTTGTATAATCATAAGAAAACGAGAAGATTACGCTTCTCGTTTTCTATTTTCTAAAAAAGAAAAACTTTTTTTAAAAAAATAGAAAAAAGATATTGACAAGATTTCATGGTCGTGATATACTAATA
>CADFQU010000096.1 GCA_902836505.1 Streptococcaceae bacterium | reverse complement strand
GTCTTTTGCTTCCTTGAAGACACCAGCTCCTGTACCACCAGCAGCTTGGTAAATAACGTCAGCTCCTGCAGCGTATTGTGTCGCTGCAATAGTTCTACCTTTTTCAGGGTTGTTGAAGTCTTCAGCATATTGTACATCTACTGAAATGTCTTTGTTTACAGACTTCACGCCTGCTTCAAATCCTTTTTCAAAACGAGTGATAACTTCACCACGTGCTCCACCGATGAAACCAACTTTGTTTGTCTTCGTAGTTTTGGCAGCAGCAACCCCTGCAAGATAAGCAGCTTCATTATCCGCAAAAACAGCAGATGCTACGTTCTTCTTATCACCAACAACAGAGTCAATGATAACGTAGTTGATATCAGCATTTTCATCTGCAGCAGCTGTAACAGCTGGAGCAAGTTTGTAACCAACACCGTATACTAATTTGTAGCCGTTTGTAGCAGCTTGGCTAAAGTTATTCGCAAAATCTGCTTCACTTGTAGATTGGAAATAAGTGAATCCGTTATCTTTAGAAAGACCGTTTTCTTTACCCCAAGCTTGTAGACCTTCCCATGCAGATTGGTTAAATGATTTATCATCAACACCACCTGTGTCAGTAACGATAGCAGCTTTTAAATCAGTCTTTGCGTTTGAAGAATCTTTGCGAGACGCACGATTTCCACATGCAGCAAGTCCGATTGCAGCGACAGTTACTAGACCTAGGCCTAACCATTGTTTCTTGTTCATTTCTGAACCTCCTAAATAAGATATGCAACTAAGTTGCGGATTAATGAAAGGGTCAATAGACCGCCTTTACAGAAGTTACTAGGTAAGATCTGTAAAGGAATATGGAAGCAATTCCTTGACCGTCATCACGACCGTCGATTTATCTTTGGCTACCAGAGTAACCGGTAGGTCTGGCCCGAAAAATTCAGCCATCACCTGGCGACAAGCACCACAGGGTGAAATTGGTTTTTCGGTCTGACCATAAATAATTAATTCCTTAAATGAACGCTCGCCTTCTGAAACAGCCTTGAAGATAGCTGTTCGCTCGCCACAATTGGTCAAGCCGAAGCTCGCATTTTCAACATTGACGCCTGTATAAATCTTTCCCTCTGCTGTAACAAGTACAGCACCGATGGGAAAATGAGAATAAGGTACATAAGCATTCTCACTTGTTTTTACAGCAAGGTCAATCAACTCAGTAGTCGCCATGGGCTACTTCTCCCTTCATGATGGCTACTCCAGAGGAGGTGCCGATTCGGTTAGCACCCGCTTGGATCATAGCTTGTGCATCCTCATAGCTACGAGTACCACCAGAAGCTTTCACTCCCATATCCGGTCCAACAACCTGGCGCATGAGGGCAACATCCTCAACAGTTGCTCCTCCAGTAGAGAAACCAGTTGAAGTTTTGACAAAGTCTGCTCCCGCCAATTTAGCAATCTGACAAGCTACTATTTTTTCAGTTTCGGTCAATAAGCAGGTTTCGATGATCACTTTTACCAAGCGGTCGCCACTTGCATCCACAACAGCCTGAATATCCTCTTCTACTAATGTCAAATTTTTGGATTTCAAGGCACCGATATTGATGACCATGTCAATCTCATCGGCTCCATTTTGGATGGCATTTTGAGTTTCAAATGCTTTAACAGCCGGAGTGTTCGCACCAAGAGGGAAACCAATCACTGTACACACTTTTACATCTGAATCTCGAAGACCTTCTGTAGCGAAGTTGACCCAGGTTGGCTGGACACATACACTCGCAAAATCATACTCTTTCGCTTCTTCGATCAAAGCCTCGATTTGTTCTTGTTGTGCATCAGGTTTTAATAGTGTGTGGTCAATGTATTTGTTTAATTTCATTAGTGAATCTCCCCTAAACGAATTACGAAACGATTTCAATAATCTCTGAAACGCTTACAACCTTGTCTAGTATTTTAACATTTTTTTGGAATTCTGCAATGTTTTTTTGACAAATTTCTAGGTTTGTATAAATAGTTGCAACAAGATCCCCTTTTTGAACAGGATCCCCGACTTTCTTAGCAAAAACAATCCCTGACTCATAGTCTAAGTCATCAGATTTAACCGCTCTGCCAGCCCCTAGACGCATGGCAAAGAGTCCGTGTTCCATAGCAGGCAAGGCTGCGATATAGCCGTCCTCTTCCGCATAGACAGGCACTTGTTCTTTTACCTGAACTGGACGGTAGAGATCTTCCAAATCTCCACCTTGAGCAAGGACCATTTCTTCAAACTTCTTCAGAGCTTTGCCAGCTGTCAGATGTTGCTTGATGTCTTCCAAACTGGCCGTTACTCCACCGAGTTCCAGCATAATTTGTGCCAATTCACAAATGAAGTGGGTCACATCTTCTCTACCTTTGCCTTGAAGAATATCTAAGGCTTCAAGAATTTCGAGACGGTTCCCGATGCTAGTTCCCAAAGGCTGACTCATATCTGTCAAGACAGCAATGGTCTTACGCCCTACAGCATTTCCAAGATCCACCATGGTACGAGCTAGTTCACGCGCCTCTTCAATGGTCTTCATAAAGGCTCCTTCTCCAACCGTGACATCGAGAAGGATGGCATCTGCTCCAGCCGCAATCTTCTTACTCATGACAGAGCTAGCAATCAATGGAATCGTATCCACTGTCGCTGTCACATCCCGAAGCGCATAGAGAAGCTTATCTGCCATGACCAATTGGTCCGACTGTCCGATAACAGAAAGGCCAATATCTTGTACTTGTTTGATGAACTCTTCTTGGGTCCGCTCAATTTGGAATCCTTTGATAGATTCTAGTTTATCAATAGTCCCACCTGTATGTCCAAGGCCACGACCACTCATCTTGGCTACTGGGACACCAAAGCTAGCTACTAGAGGGGCCAGCACAATCGTTACTTTATCCCCTACACCACCTGTTGAGTGTTTATCCACCTTGATGCCTTTAATAGCAGAGAGGTCGAATTGCTCCCCTGTTTCTACCATCTTCATGGTCAAATCTGAGATTTCTCGAGTCGTCATTCCTTTGAAGTAAACCGCCATGGCAAAGGCAGCCATTTGATAATCAGGCACTGTTCCAGCCACATAGCCCTCAATCAGCCAGTGAATCTCATCTTTACTCAACTCAATGCCATCACGTTTTTTCTGAATGATATCTACAGCTCTCATGTAACTTTCTCACTCCTTAAAATATAATAACCTTTGTCTTTTTTGAGAATTTCACAGTTTCCGAAGACTTCTTCCATTTTTGCTTTCGCACTGGGAGCACCTTGTTTTTTCTGAATGACAATGGTTAGGTCTCCACCAGGATTCAAATGGTCAAAGCTTCCAGAAAGTACTTCATGAACTACCTTTTTCCCAGCCCGAATGGGAGGGTTACTGATAATATGGTCAAAGCCCCCCTCAACCTCATCATAGACATTGGATTGGAAGATCTTTGCTTCGACTTGATTTAAAGCTGCGTTCTTCTGAGCTAGATCTAAAGCCCGTGTATTGACGTCTACCATAGTCGCATGGATCCCTTGGGCCTTGACCAAAGAGAGACCAAGTGGACCATACCCGCAACCGACATCCAAAACCGTCTCTCCTTGCTGGAAGGACAAACAAGATAAAAGAACCTGGCTACCAAAGTCGATCATTTTCTTACTAAAAACACCGGCATCCGTCAGAAATTTCATCCGCTCCCCTAAAAGAACCACCTGTAACTCATGGATATCATGTTGGGCATCTGGATGTTCATCATAGTACATTTTACTCATATTAGCATTATAGCATAATTTAACCTATTTTTAAATCGTTTACAGAAGATCTCAAAACTGATATACTAAAGGTCACTATGGAGGAAAGGCTAGCAATGGATAAAGAATTTCTACACTTCGAAAAGATCAATCGACAAACTTGGCAAAATCTCCACCGGAAATCAACTCCTCCTCTATCTGAAGAGGAATTGAATTCGATCAAGAGTTTTAATGACCTCATTAGCTTACAAGATGTGACCGATATTTATTTACCCCTGACACACTTAATTCAAATCTACAAAAAAGCAAAAGAAGACTTAGCTTTCTCTAAAGGCATCTTCCTCCAACAGGAAAGCAAAAAACAGCCTTTCATGATTGGAATTTCAGGGTCTGTGGCTGTCGGCAAATCAACGACTAGTCGTCTCCTTCAAATCCTTCTTTCTCGGACTTTTTCTGGTTCTACTGTTGAATTGGTCACCACCGATGGCTTCTTGTATCCCAACGCCACCCTGATTGAACAAAACATTCTCAATCGCAAGGGCTTCCCTGAAAGTTATGATATGGAACTCCTTTTGGATTTCCTCAACCAACTTAAAAATGGTCAAAGCTATCAGATCCCTGTCTATTCTCACGAGATTTATGATATCGTCCCTGACCAGAAGCAAACCATCCAAGCTGCAGACTTCATTATTGTTGAAGGGATCAATGTTTTTCAGAATCCTCAAAATGATCGCCTCTATATGACGGACTTCTTTGACTTCTCCATCTATGTAGATGCTGAGGTTGCCAATATTGAGTCCTGGTATATTGACCGCTTTAAAAAATTATTGGACCGTGCGAAAGATGATCCAAGCAACTACTACCACCGCTTTACCAAGCAACCAGAAGCTGAAGTCCTAGCCTTCGCTCATCAGGTTTGGGAGTCGATCAACCTCTTAAATCTAAAAGACTATATCGAGCCCACTCGGAACCGTGCTGAACTGATTCTGCACAAATCTGCCAACCATGAAATCGACGAAATCTATCTCAAGAAATAAGAGTTTTAGTACAAAACGAACTCTAAGAGATAGCGTTTCGAAGAAAAATTAGTTTGGGCTTGTCAAAAGAAAAGTTTTCAGATATAATAAGAGAGTTAGAATATCATTGGAGGTGAAAAAATTGGCAAACATTAAATCAGCTATCAAACGCGCTGAATTGAACGTTAAACACAACGAAAAAAACTCAGCTCAAAAATCAGCTATGCGTACTGCAATCAAAGCTTTTG
>CADFQU010000095.1 GCA_902836505.1 Streptococcaceae bacterium | reverse complement strand
CCTCCTACAAAGATTTCCCCTAATAGACCAATTGCAGACGCTTTAGGAAACAGGAGAGCTAAGAGGGCTCCAACGAAGATTCCGATTGCAATCCGCTTCATCAGGTTGGTTTTATTCCAAGTTTGAATGAATCGTTTGACCATAAGGACCTCCTTTTTCGAAAGTTTACCGTCCATTATACGATAGAAAGGGCGCAAAATCAATGGTTATTTAAATAAGGGTGCTGGTTCCATTATACGATAGATAAGTTTGAAAATCAAGATGAGCATAAGAGGAGGTTAGTGGTTCTATAGCCTAAAATCTGATATAATCAAACCATTAGAAAAAGAGAGAAGGAGATTGATAGAAGGTATGAAGAATATTTTTTCTCGCTATGTCAGTCAGTTTGATTGGACCAAAATCATGGATGAATTGGTTTCGAAATTGATTTCCTTAGCTATTTTATTTATCTTATTTTTACTTGCAAAAAAACTACTTCGTAGCTTGGTGAAACGGATTTTAAAACCGTCATTGAATTATGTGGGCCAAGATGAAGCGCGTAAGAATACTATCTTGCGCTTGGTAGAGAGTCTGTTAACTTACTGCCTTTATTTCATCCTCATTTACTGGATTCTTTCCATCCTCGGCTTACCTGTTTCTAGTCTCTTAGCTGGAGCTGGAATTGCAGGAGTTGCAATTGGGATGGGAGCTCAAGGCTTCTTATCAGATTTGGTCAATGGCTTCTTTATTCTCCTTGAGCGCCAATTGGATGTTGGAGATACTGTTCGAGTGACCAACGGTCCGATTACCATCGCTGGGACAGTGTCGAGTGTCGGCATTCGGACAACCCAGGTGAGAGATGCAGATGGGACCTTGCATTTTATCCCCAATCGCAATATTATGGTTGTCAGCAATCTCTCTAGGGGGAACCAGCGCGTCTTAATTGATATGCCGATTTCTGCTCAAACGGATCTCGATAAGATTTATCAAATCTTCCAGCAAGTCAACGATGAACAGGCACAGAAACATCCAGAAATCTTAGATGGTCCAACGATTTTAGGACCTCAAATCGAAAAGGGAACGGGTCGCTATTCCTTCCGCGTCGCTATGATGGTCCAGTCGGGGAGCCAAGTGGCCATTTACCACCTTTATTACAAACTCTATCACGATGCCCTCTTACAAAATGGCATCGAGATTCCAACCACTTTCTCTGTCACACCTTAATAAAAAAAGACCCATCGGTCTTTTTTCTTATTCTAAAATGAGCATGCCCTCTTTAATAGCGAAAGGATCTTTCGGATTGATTCGATCGTAGAACATAACGCCATTGATGTGATCGATTTCGTGTTGGACGACGATGGAGTTGTAGCCTTTGAGTTTGATGCGGTGCTTTTCACCTGTCTTGTCATAGTAGTCAACTGTTACACGCGCATGGCGGACTACATAACCGGGAACATTGCGGTCCACAGAGAGACACCCTTCGCCATCTCCTAGTGCCGCATCTTGGACTGAGTGGGAGACAATTTTAGGATTGTACATGACTTCTTGGATGGAGTATGCTTCTTTTGGAGGATTTCCTTCTTCATCCTCTGGGTTTGGGACGAGGACAGCAATGATGCGTTTAGAAATGTCTAATTGAGGAGCAGCGAGTCCAACTCCTCCTCGAAGACCCAATTTTTCCGCCATGACAGGATCCTGTGAATGGTGCAAGAACTGCATCATTTTTTCCCCAAGAATAATCTCTTGGTCTGACAGTGGGAAAGTGACCTCTTCTGCGATAGCTCGTAAAGTCGGATGGCCTTCGCGGATAATATCATTCATATCGATTAGATGGGCAGCTTTTGTAATAGTTTCGATTGCAGACATGTTCTCATTCACTCCTTTTTTCTAGAAACCATCATATCATAATTCCTTCTAGAATGAAAGTTTCCCAATCGATTGAGGGGTGCTAATGGACTAGACGGACTGTAAACTAGAAAAGGAAAGAATCCTAGTCTGGTTCATGGTATAATGATAAGAAGAATGAAGGAGGCAAGCATGCGCCTAGATAAATATTTAGTGGACTGTGGAGTGGGAAGTCGGACAGAAGTCAAGCAAGTCCTCAAGCAAAAAAAGATTCAGGTCAATGGAAAGGTAGAAACCTCTGCCAAGCTTCATATTGATCCAGATAAAGATCAAGTGACCTATCTGGGAGAAAGCTTATTCCATGAAGAGTTTGTTTACTATCTGCTCAATAAACCCAAAGGGGTCATTTCAGCAACGGAAGACGACCACCATCAAACAGTCTTAGATTTGCTAGATAACACGGCGAGACACAAGGAAGTCTTTCCTGTCGGACGGCTGGATATCGATACTCATGGCTTACTCCTATTGACCAATAATGGTAAGCTGGCTCATGCCATGCTATCGCCTAAGAAGCATGTGGACAAGGTCTACCGTGCTCAAGTAGCTGGAATCATGACCCAGGAAGATGTCGTCCGCTTCAAAGAAGGAATAGAATTGAAGGATTTCACTACCCTGCCAGCTGATTTGGAAATTCTGGAAGTTGATCGAGAAGCCGATAATTGTTTGGTTCAGATCCGCATCGCTGAAGGAAAATTCCACCAGGTCAAGCGCATGGTCGCAGCTTGTGGCAAGGAAGTCACCGATCTCGAGCGGATTTCCATGGGGCCATTGAGTCTAGATCCCGCTCTCAATTTGGGGCAGTGGCGTAGGCTCCAACTCTCTGAGTTGGCTTCTTTAGAGGTCTTTGGAATCCCATTATAAACAAAGGGAAAGCTAGCAAACTGAGGATACAGGGAGCTAGTTTTTTGTTTGTGTCAAAAAAATGAACGTTACAGACAAAAAATATATAAAATTGCTTGTACTATCAAAGCAAATCAACTATAATGAGAAAAGATAGGTTTTGTGAAAATCTGTAATAGGGAATCATCTTCGTTACTGGCTGGACTTATCTACTAAACGTAAAAAGGAGAAAAATCGTTTATGAAAAAGTGGCTCTATGCTGTTGTGACAACAGTTGCCTTGTTTTTATTAGCAGCTTTAGGATTTGCTAAACCCAATGGGGTTACTAAAGCACATGCCGATACGATCAATGATGTTGTAAGCTCTGTGAACATCTCTAAAGCAACTGGCGGTGACTTAACAGAACCACTCGGTGTTTGGGAAAGTTTCAATGTTGAAGCAAACTTTGTTTTACCGAATGGTCGTGTAAAAGCAGGCGATCAAACAGTCATCCAACTTGGAGATGGTTTTAAGGTTTTTGAAACAGATACCATTGACCTATTGGATCCAACTGGCCAAAAAGTTGCAACTGCGACAGTAGATGATCAACGAAAAGTCATCACGGTGACCTATACAGACTATCCTGAAAAAATGGCCAATGTAACAGGGAAGTTGCGTTTCTTTGCTCGTGTGGACCACTCCGTGATTAAGGGAAATACAACACTTGATTTTACGCTTTCAGTTGATAAAACAGTCATTTCAGGTGGAAAGGTTGATTATAAAGGAGTCAATCCAGGTGAGTATCCTCCAACTCCAGAGGTCTTTAGCAAATGGGGCTGGACAAACTCAGGCGATAAATTGAAATTGACTTATACCTTGAACATCAATCAAGGTCACACTGCCCTCCATAATATTGATATTAAGGACCAATTAGCCTTTACAGATGGTAAAATCAAGGTAGATTCAGTTAATATCCATACAGAAACTTGGAAGATCAGTGACGAAGATGGTGCCTTTCATTTGCGGGATACCACAAATGTGACTAAGAATTATTCTCCGGTTGTCAGTGAGGACGGTCGTTCTCTGACGGTTCATATCGGGGATCTAGCTCCTGAGCAAGGGATGACCATTCGTTATGATGTGTATTTGGACAAGGTTCCAGCCATCAATACAGAATATAAAAACAATGCGACGATGACTGCCACAGAAGTCAAAGAGCAACATAAAGAAGCAGATGTTTTGTACCAATTCCTTGAGGGAGACTTCAATGGTGAGAAATATTCATTCACCATCCATAAAAAAGGAGAAAATGGTCAAGCTCTTGCAGGTGCTGTCTTTACTGTGACAGCAGATGAAACTGGTGAGGAAGTCGGAACAATCACTACAGATGAGAACGGTACAGGAACCATCACTGGTTTGACCAAGCGGGCTTATACTATTCAAGAGACTCAAGCTCCAAAAGGGTATGTGATTTCTCAAGAGCCAATCAAGCTCAGCCTGGAAGATTTTGGAAATGAGATTGCAATTTCCCGTGATGTCGTTAACCAAAAAGAAAAAACAAGCATTTCTGGTCAAAAAAACTGGAATGACGAGGACAACAAAGATGGAAAACGCCCATCAGCCATCACCGTTAATCTCTTAGCAAATGGTGTCAAAGTAGCTTCCAAAGAAGTGAAGCCAGATGCGGATGGCAAATGGTTGTATAGCTTCGACAATCTAGATGTTGTAGACGATGCTGGAAATAATATTGCCTACACTGTTTCAGAAGAAGCAGTTGAAGGCTATGAAGCTACTGTGGAAGGGTTCAATATTACCAATAACCGTACACCGGAAAAACCAGGAACACCTCCAAGCACACCAAAAGAAGAAAAGAAAAAAGTTCTTCCATCAACTGGTGAAGTTGCTTCCAACGACTTGCTCGGAGCAAGTGCACTGTTAGCTCTTGTTGGTGCAGCGATGCTCTTAAGTGGTAAACGGAAAGCTGACTAACAGCTACAATGGAAATAAATAAGGCAATTATCTAAAAAGGTAATTGTCTTTTTCTGTTAAAAGACTTCTAGAATACATGATTTAAAAGAATCGTATTTCTGTTTTTGAAGGGAGCATAAGTGTTTGACAGAAAGATGAAATCTTGGTAGAATGAATAGGTCGAATAGACAACTAACTCTTTCTTGGTAGCAGGCTATGCCAGACCTGCCACTCGGATAGAGCATAAAGAAAAGGAGCTTATCATGGCAATCTCAAAAGAGAAAAAAAATGAAATCATTGCACAATACGCACGTCA
>CADFQU010000094.1 GCA_902836505.1 Streptococcaceae bacterium | reverse complement strand
GTTAACGCTGGTTGTATTCCCAGGAATCGGACTAGATGAGAAGATAACGGTATCTCCCGGTTGGAGTTGCACTTGGCGGTGGGTTCCATTAGCGATCCGAGACAGGGCCGCCATGGGCTCCCCTTGGCTCCCTGTACACATAATGAGGATTTCGTTTGCCGGGTAGTCTTTGATCTCACTTGGTTCAATAATTGTTCCAGGAGGTACCTTGATATAGCCCAGCTCAATCCCGTTGACAATGGCTTTTTCCATCGAGCGTCCAAAGACAACAATCTTACGGCCGGTTTTAACAGCGGCATCTGCAGCCTGTTGGAGACGGAAGATATTGGATGCAAAGGATGCAAAGATGATGCGTCCATGAATGCCTTCAATAATCTTCATAATGGATTGGCCAACGACTTTTTCAGAGTTGGTAAAGGTTGGGACTTCCGCGTTGGTTGAGTCAGAAAGCAGACAGAGGACACCTTCCTCTCCAAGTGCGGCCATCCGGTGAAGATCGGCCGGCTCACCAACTGGAGTAAAGTCAAATTTAAAGTCTCCTGTGCAGACAATTTTTCCTTGAGGTGTGTGGAGAACGATCCCCAAAGGTTCTGGAATAGAGTGGGTCGTACGGAAGAAGGTCGCTTTAATATGCTTAAAGGTCAACTCCGTATTTTGGTTGATTTCATAGAGTTTAGCACCACGAAGGAGGCCATGCTCTTCCAATTTTCCACGAATAAGGGCTAGGGCCAAAGGTCCAGCATAGATAGGCACATTGGCTTGCTTCAAGAGGAAGGGAATTCCTCCGATATGGTCTTCGTGTCCGTGAGTAATCAAGACCCCTTTGACACGGTCGATATTTTCAACGATATAGGAATAGTCAGGAATAACGTAATCAATCCCTAACAAATCATCTTCAGGGAACTTGATCCCAGCATCTACAATGATGATTTCGTCTTGGTATTCAATCCCATAGGTATTTTTACCAATTTCCCCGAGACCTCCAATGGCGAAAACACCAACTTCTTCAGGTTTTAAGGTATATGCCATGGATTAGAACTCCGTAATTTCAAATGCGCCAGACTCTTTTTCATATTCTAGATGTTGGTCTGACAAGAGAGTGATAAATTCGATGTTGTAAGGTGTATTTTCCTCAACAAGGCGACGAGCTTCAATGCGTCCTTCTAACTCATTCTTAGCATCAATATCGAGATAGAGGGCATGAGTCGTTTCACGACGAGGGTTGCGTTCTTTTGTTTCTTGGTAGAAAACTTTGTAAATCATTTCGTTTCGGTTCCTTTCATTTGTTCGGACTGTAGCAGAAAAGAAACAGCTAGTAACTAGCTGAGACACCTATTCTTGCTTTATATTGTCCTGATTCGATATAATTATTATTCATTATACCATAAATAGCCTCTAAGGAAAAGATGCAAGCAGGGTCTGAAAGCAGAAGGAAGCACTTTTTTAGAAGGAATAGAGAGCAGGTGATTTGACAGTCTGGGGGTGCTTCCTCTACCGTTTGGCGTCTATTTGTAGTATAATATGAGACAGACAACGAGGAGAAAATATGAAAGTATTAGCATTCGACACCTCCAGCAAGGCCCTATCTGTTGCCCTTTTGGAGGATGAAAACCGATTAGCGGAGTTGACGCTTACGATCAAGAAAAACCATAGCATTACCTTGATGCCCACTATTGAATTTTTGATGGCGAGCATTGATTGGAAGCCAACTGATTTGGATCGTATTGTAGTAGCAGAGGGACCAGGATCCTATACTGGTTTGCGGATCGCGGTAGCAACGGCTAAAACTCTAGCTCAAACACTAAAGATTGATTTGGTAGGAGTATCTAGTTTACTAGCCTTGGTACCAGAAGAGATAGAAGGTCTGGCCATTCCAGTAATGGATGCCCGTCGCAACCATGTCTATGCGGGCTTTTACCAAGAGGATCAGCTGGTCTATCCGGAGGCTCACCTCTCTTTTGAAGCGGTATTAGAAAGAGCAAAGGGAGCTGAAAAGGTGACCTTCCTTGGTGAAGTAGAAGCCTTTGAGGAACAGATTCAAGAAGCCTTGCCACATGCTTTGATAAAAGAAAGTCTACCGGATGCGGTACGGATCGGTCGACTAGGACTTACAAAAGAAGCTGTCTCCGTTCATGGTTTTGTGCCCAACTACCTCAAGCGGGTAGAAGCTGAGGAAAACTGGCTCAAGGACCATCAAGAGTCTGGTCAGTCTTACATCAAACGCCTATGATTCGAATTGAGAAGGAAGCGGGGCGATTAGACGTGGCCCCTCAGTTGGTAGAAATCTTAGATGATGTCTATGGACAAAGTCCTTGGACCTTGGAGCAAATCCTAGCGGATCTTGGACAAGCTCAAAATTGGTATGCCTTCGCCTATCATGGGGAAGAATTGGTCGGTTTCTTGGCCATACAGGAAAACCTATACGAGTTAGAAGTGGTCCAAATTGCTGTTCGAAAAAAGTGGCAAGGTCAAGGGATTGCTGGTCAGTTGTTCGAAACCGTCCCTTGGGAGAAAGAGGTCTTTTTAGAAGTGAGAGAAGGAAATACACCAGCTCGGACTCTCTATCAGAAACAAGGATTTAAAGAAATTGGTTGCCGGAAAGGGTATTATCATGCACCTACAGAAGACGCCATTATGATGAAAAGGGAAGCAAATGAAGGATAGATATATTTTGGCATTTGAAACATCTTGTGATGAGACTAGTGTCGCCGTTTTAAAGAACGACACAGAGCTCTTGTCCAATGTCATTGCCAGTCAAATTGAAAGTCATAAACGCTTCGGGGGAGTGGTTCCAGAAGTGGCCAGTCGGCATCATGTCGAAGTCATTACGGCCTGTATTGAGGAAGCGCTAGAAGAAGCGGGAATTACAGAAAAAGACATCACAGCAGTTGCTGTGACTTACGGACCAGGTCTCGTTGGAGCTCTCTTGGTCGGCCTTGCTGCCGCCAAGGCCTTTGCTTGGGCACATGGAATTCCTTTGATTCCGGTGAACCACATGGCTGGTCACTTGATGGCAGCTCAGAGTGTCGAGCCTTTGGAGTTCCCCTTGCTAGCTCTATTGGTTAGTGGTGGACACACTGAGTTGGTTTACGTATCGGAGGCGGGTGATTATAAGATTGTTGGAGAAACCCGTGATGATGCGGTTGGTGAGGCCTATGATAAGGTTGGACGCGTCATGGGCTTGACCTATCCAGCTGGTCGTGAGATTGATGAATTGGCCCACCAAGGTCAGGATGTTTATGATTTCCCCCGTGCTATGATCAAGGAAGACAATCTGGAATTCTCCTTCTCAGGGCTCAAGTCTGCCTTTATTAATCTCCACCACAATGCTGAACAAAAAGGCGAGACACTGTCCAAGGAAGACCTATCGGCTTCCTTCCAAGCAGCAGTGATGGATATTCTCATGGCAAAAACCAAAAAAGCCTTAGAAAGATACCCGGTTAAAACCCTGGTGGTGGCGGGAGGAGTCGCGGCCAACCAAGGCCTCCGTGAACGCCTGGCTTCTGAAATCACGGGTATCAAGGTCATTATTCCGCCTCTGCGCCTTTGTGGGGACAATGCGGGGATGATTGGCTATGCCAGTGTCAGTGAATGGAATAAGGAAAACTTTGCTAGCTTAGACTTAAATGCCAAGCCTAGCCTTGCTTTTGAAGGGATTGAATAAACAAGGAAGAACCATCTGGGTACTGCTATCCAGATGGATTTTTTGACAAAAAAACACCAACTAGTAGCGAATTTGCGACCCTAAGAAAAATTCGCTAGGATAGAAGAAATGAAAGAATGATGGAATGGGATTGGTACCCGGTATAATTCCATGAAAAAGAAGGTAGAAATGTTGAAAAAATTTTTAAGTTTGAAACTGGTTTGTCTAGCAATTATTGTAGTCGGTTTGGTATTCTATTTTAATCCTTCAGAGACTAAGAAAAAACCTATCGAAAAGAGACCTAGCTCAACAAAAGTCATTCATGAAGGGAATCTCAAGGATGTTCAGCTATTTGGTGAGAAAAATCAATTTGTTTTGAGTAAGGATCTGACATTGGTTGATGGGAAGTATCTGGTTGGTTTTGACTATGTAAATGGGGATGAAGATATAAAAAAGGAGTATATTGGATTCCGATATTACGAGATTGACAATCAATTTAAAGAAACAACCGTAAATGTTTTAGATGAGATTCGAAAGACAGCACCAAAAGCTTTTATTAATGATTATCAAATAAACGTTAATAGCGGAGTGAGTGTTGTGGATATGGGCTATTATGTGTCTCGTAGAGCAATGGAAAGTGATATCGGTGATGAGAAAAATATTTATTACAAGTTGGATGAACAGAAATACTACAGTGAATATGCTATTCCAGAGGGCAGTGCAGTTAAGGAAAAAATTATAGACTATACAAATTTAATGGAATTAATCGATAAAAATACCGGTTTTGACCTTCAAGCAGGATTTAAATTTCAGAAACAGGCTAAGAATGTAAATACAGATATCAATTTATTTGCAATTTATCCTGAATTCAAAGAGAAAATGTTGAGTGGTAAGTACTGGATTGAGCCTAGATTACAGTTGTTAAGTAGTAAGGAATGGTTTGATACTCTTCTTCATTGGTTTGCACCTAAAGGACAGGACATCTTACCAGGTGTAAAAATTGAAGCTCAGTACTCAATAGATGGTCAAGAACATGAAATTCGTTCTTATGATGAGTTTAAACAATACTACAATGGAAAAGGTGGGGAACTAATCGATTAGAGAGGGAGTTGTTGGCTCCCTTCTCTTTCCTATCAGAAGCTTTTTTTACTCATTTTTTTGTTATAATAGTTAGCATCATAAAATGGAAAGGAAGAAGGAGTGGAGAAGAATTTTCAGCAGGGGGTTAGGGATGCCCTTCCGACAGCCTTAGGTTATATCAGTATTGGCTTAGCCTGTGGTGTGGTAGCATCGCCCTATCTCTCCCCTTTAGAAATGGGACTGATGAGTTTCTTGGTATACGCAGGGGCTTCTCAGTTTGCCATGATTTCTTTAATTGCCGTTCATTAGTACATCATGAATATTGC
>CADFQU010000093.1 GCA_902836505.1 Streptococcaceae bacterium | reverse complement strand
GTGATTAAATCACAAATTGAAACAACCACTTCAGAATTTGACCGTGAAAAATTGCAAGAACGCTTGGCTAAATTGTCTGGTGGTGTTGCAGTGATCAAGGTCGGAGCTGCAACCGAAACAGAATTGAAGGAAATGAAACTCCGCATCGAAGATGCCCTCAATGCGACACGCGCAGCGGTTGAAGAAGGAATTGTTGCCGGTGGTGGTACGGCCCTTGCCAACGTTATTTCTGCAGTTGAAACCCTTGAATTGGAAGGGGATGAAGCGACAGGACGCAACATCGTGCTTCGCGCCTTGGAAGAACCTGTACGCCAAATTGCCCACAATGCAGGCTATGAAGGATCAATCGTTATCGATCGCTTGAAACATGCGGAAGTCGGAACAGGCTTCAATGCTGCAACAGGTGAATGGGTCAACATGATTGAAGCAGGAATTATCGACCCAGTGAAGGTGAGCCGTTCAGCCCTTCAAAATGCGGCTTCTGTAGCGAGCCTTATCTTGACGACCGAAGCAGTGGTAGCCAACAAACCAGAACCAGCTCCAGCAGCACCGGCTATGGATCCAAGCATGATGGGTGGGATGATGTAACACGTTGCAAATGATTGAGGCTATGCCTCTAATCATTTGACGCCAACCGCTATCAGGCGGCTTGGCTAAACGTCTTACTAGCTCAAAGAGAGTGGGACAGAAATCGGTAATTCGTTAGAATTCGATTTCGTCGTTCCACCTCCGCACAGTTGAGTAGGGCTGTAAAAGCTGATGAAATCAGCGTGGTAGAGCCCACTCAACCACTGCGTCTTGCTCGACAATCCAAAAATAATTGAGAGGCTAGGACTTTTGTCCCAGCCTCCCTTTTTCGCGTCGTAACCTATGTAATGGCAAGCACCATGGTGCCTTGCCTAAGCATCTTACTAAGAAAACAAAGAAGGCATTATCGGCCTTCTTTATTTTCTGTCGTAACCTGTGTAAAAGATTGGTACTAAAGCACCTAATCATTGGACGGTAGTTGCTATGTTGCGGTCTACCTAATCATCTTACTAGCTCAAAGAGGTTAGTAGAATCTTTTCAATTTTCGACCAATCATAGGACGAACTGGTTGCTTTAATCTCTTCTTTATGGAGAAAGGTTGCATATTTATATATATTGTAACAGTTTGTGAAATAAATTTGGCTGAAGCCTGTTTTTTCTACAGTTCGGTTTCCTTGCTTGACGGAACTGAGATTAATCCGATGAGGATCAGAGCGGTCATTTGAGGTGCGGATTTTTGTTTACATATAGTGACATCACGGGAGGGTGCCCTTTGAAGCAGGTAGATAGATAGTTGGTATTTTGAAGTAACCTGCCTGTTCGATATTTGGAACAAAAATGCAATACAAATTCCTTTATTTTGTAACAAAGAAGCGTTAAAATATATTAAGTAGAAAAAGTTCTACATCAGAGCAAGGGGGGGAATACTTCCCACATACATGTCTAAAGACAAAAACTTGATCGAATAAATTAAAACTTTTTGATTCTTAATTTTTATCGACCTTTTTCATATTAAACTTTTTCATCCACCCCTTGCTAAGACTCTTCCAGATTTTTCTGGGGGAGTTTTTTTGTATTTCATAAACATTTCACATTTCTCCTCTATAATGAAAGCAACAAATGATGAAAGCGAGCCCAGTTGCTATCAATAAACTGGGGAGTCTTTCTTTTAGATGGAGGTAGGAGATGTTTCTCTTGCAACAGGCAATCGCCTATATTTCTCGAAAAAGAACGAGGAATCTGGTCCTCTTTCTGATTCTCCTCTTGATCCTCTCTTGCTTGTATTTCTGTTTTTCACTGATGCAAGTAGGAGGAAGGTTAGAGGACCATATCAAACAGTCGGCTGGGACCAGTTTTGCCCTGACCAGTAAGCAGGGGGCTACTCCCTTTGCTCTGAAGGAAGCTGAAAAGGTGCAAGAGCTTTCTGGGGTAGGAGCCATGGTTCCTCAATATGAAAGTCCCGTTCGTATTCTTGGAAAAGAAGCGGTAACTGGGCAGCAGTCGGTCGAACGAGACGATTTGGGTCAGGAAGCCAAGCAAGCGCTAGGCGCTGTCTTCACCCAGAAGACAGACCAGCACCTGGATTTCCGCAGTGGCAGTTTCCAGCTGGTGCAAGGCAAGCACTTATCCGACAAGGCTCGCGGGCAGATCTTGATCCACCAAGAGTTGGCTAAGAAGAACAAGCTAAAGGTCGGAGATTCCTTGACCTTATCCAGCTTTCAGATGGGAGAGACTCCTGCCAAAGAGCAAACCTTTAAAATCGTTGGGATTTTTTCAGGTAAGAAACAGGAAAAATTCACAGGGATGACTTCTGATCTGAGTGAAAACCAAGTCTACCTCCCTTATGAGGATGCGACTAAGCTTCTTGGTCTCAGTCAGCAAGAAGTGACCCAGGTCACCTTTGGAGTCAAAGATCCTGAGAAAATCGATGCCCTCTTGAAGCAAGTTAAAAGCTTGGATCTGGATTGGCAGTCTCTCCGCTTGGTCGAAGATCGTAAGGCCTTTGACCAGATGAAGGAATCCTCTCAGACACTAGAAGGGCTGGTAAGGATCATGATGATCGTCCTCCTGGTGACTGGAGCCGGTGCCCTATCGCTCTTACTCAGTCTCTGGACACGGGAGCGGATCCATGAAATCGGGGTGCTCTTATCCATTGGGAAGAGCAAGGGACGAATCTTTGGACAGTTCCTCTTGGAAGTGGTACTGGTATCCTTACTAGCGGTGATCCCAGCCTTTCTCATCGGGCGGATGGTCAGCCATCGTTTCTTAGAGCAGTTTGTAGGACAGACAGGTCAACAGCAGACCCTAGACTTGCTCAACCAAATCCCTCAAGGCCTTTCCTTAGGAATCGCCTATGCTAGCCTCTTGTGCTTGATCCTTCTGTCGCTCGGTGCAACTACCAGCATGATCTGGCGCAAGACCCCAAAAGAAATATTAACAAAAATGAGTTAAGGAGAAATGACACATATGTTAGAACTCAAGAATGTAGCCTATAGTTACCAAAGCTATAGTGAAGATATCCTCTCAAATGTGAACTATCAGTTCGAAAATGGGACATTTTACAGTATTATCGGTCAGTCAGGAACTGGGAAATCAACCCTCCTCTCCCTCCTAGCTGGTCTGGACAATCCCAAGAAGGGGCAGGTTCTCTTTGATGGGGAGGACATCCAGACCAAAGGGTCTAGCTACCACCGCAAGCACCATGTTTCCTTGGTTTTTCAGAATTACAATCTGATTGATTATTTGACGCCACTTGAAAATGTCCGCCTGGTCAACAAGCAGGCAGGGAAAGAAATTCTCTTAGAATTAGGATTGGACGAAACGCAAATCAAACGCAATGTCCTCCAACTATCCGGAGGGCAGCAGCAACGGGTGGCCATTGCGCGTGCGCTCGTCTCAGAAGCACCTGTCATCTTGGCTGATGAGCCGACGGGAAACCTAGACGAACAGACAGCCGGTGACATCATTGCTATTTTGAAGAAGTTGGCCAAGGAACGCCAAAAATGTGTCATCGTCGTCACCCACAGTAAGGAAGTAGCAGAGGCATCAGATGTGGTCTTGGAATTGAGTCGTCGTAGCCTCGTTGAGAAGAGTAAGTAAGGAGGGAATGTTATGTTGCGCAATGCTTTTGCTTATATCACACGTAAATGGCCCAAGTCTCTCTTGCTCTTTGCCATCATTCTCCTCATGGGGACCTTGAGCTTGATCGGACTCTCCATGAAGGGAGCGACCCAACAAGCTTCATCGGAAAGCCTGGGATCCATCACCAATAGCTTCTCCATGCAGATCAACCGCCGGACCAATCCGGGAACCCCTCGGGGAGCTGGGAATCTCAGAGGAGAAGATATCGAAAAAATCAGCCAGGTAGAGGGGATCACTTCCTCCATCAAGCGGATCAATGCCATCGCAGATATCCTAGACCACGAGATCATTGAGACCGAAGAAACCTTACAAAACCAATCTCCAGAGCGGGCTAAACACTTCAAGAATACCTTGATGGTGACAGGGGTAAATGACTCTTCAAAAGAAGATAAGTTTGTCTCTGGAGCCTACAAACTGGTCCAAGGGGAGCACCTGACGGATAAGGACAAAAACCAAATCCTCATGCACGAAGATTTGGCGAAAAAGAATGGCCTCAAGGTAGGCGATAAGGTGCGCCTCAAGTCCAACCTCTATGATGCTGACAATGAAAAAGGGGCTAATGAAACCGTCGAAGTGACCATTAAAGGCTTGTTCTCAGGAAAAAACCAAGCTCCTCTAACTTACGCCCAAGAATTGTATGAAGATACCCTCATTTCTGACTTGGATACAGCTGCCAAACTCTATGGCAATACTGTCCAAACAGCTACCTATGAGGATGCGACCTTCTTTGCAAAAGGGGATCAGGATCTGGATAAATTGATCGAAAAAATCAAAGCCTTGGATATCCCATGGAATTACTATGATTTGGTTAAGAGCTCTTCGAACTACCCAGCCTTGCAAAAATCTATCAGCAGTATGTTCCAAGTGGCGAACTACTTGTTTATCGGTAGCCTCATCTTTGCTAGCTTGCTTCTCACTCTTCTCCTTGTCTTGTGGCTCAATGCCCGTCGCAGAGAAGTGGGTATCTTGTTGGCTCTTGGACTTTCTAAGGTACAGATTGCAGGACAATTTGTGGCAGAATTGGTCATGATTTCCATCCCAGCCTTCCTCCTCTCCTATGGAGTCGCAGGTCTTCTTGCCAAAGCAGTGGGAGATACGGTGCTCAAAAACGTAACCAGTGGCATTGCCAAACAAATGGCTCAAGAATCCTCTGCAGCCAACCTTGGTGGAGGAGCTGAGGCGGAAAGCTTCAGTAAGACCTTGACAGATATCCATATGGATATCCAACCGAGCCAATTGTTGGTGATTGTGTTGGTCGGTGGACTTCTCTTGATTCTGGTATCCATCCTTTCTTCACAATGGCTCTTGCATAAGAAACCAAAGGAACTCTTGGTGGATGTCGAATAAGAGATTGTTTCCTAAAATAGAAATAGGGTATAATAGGAGGTAGAAGTTTCTTAGAAAAAAGGAAAGTGTATGAAGATACTAATCGTAGAAGATGAAGTCCTGATTCGCGA
>CADFQU010000092.1 GCA_902836505.1 Streptococcaceae bacterium | reverse complement strand
CTACCGATTTTAAGTCAACTAGCTGGCTGTTACATCGAACTTTCTCGAAATACACCGCTCTTGATTCAGCTCTTCTTCCTCTACTTTGGCTTGCCAAGGATAGGAATCGTCCTTTCTTCAGAAGTCTGTGCAACGATTGGTCTCATCTTTTTAGGTGGTTCCTATATGGCTGAATCCTTCCGAAGCGGTCTAGAAGCTGTCAGCCAAACCCAGCATGAAATCGGTCTCTCCATTGGGCTAACACCCCGACAGGTCTTTCGCTATGTGATCCTACCACAAGCGACCGCAGTGGCCCTGCCTTCCTTTAGTGCCAATGTCATTTTCCTGATTAAAGAGACCTCTGTATTCTCTGTAGTTGCTTTAGCTGACCTCATGTATGTAGCAAAAGATTTGATCGGACTCTATTACGAGACAGACATCGCCCTGACCATGTTGGTCATTGCCTATCTGCTTCTCTTACTACCGATTTCACTTCTCTTTAGTTGGATAGAAAGGAGATTACGCCATGCAGGATTCGGGAATCCAAGTACTCTTTCAGGGAAATAATCTCCTTCGAATACTCCAGGGCTTGGGTGTGACAATTGGGATCTCCATCGTATCTGTCCTCCTATCTATGGTCCTTGGAACCCTACTCGGCATCGTTATGACTTCTCAATCAAAAGTCATTCGTCTACTCACTCGCTTTTATCTCGAATTTATTCGAATTATGCCCCAGTTGGTCTTGCTCTTTATCGTATACTTCGGTTTGGCCCGCAACTTCAACATCAACATTTCTGGTGAAAGTTCAGCCATTATCGTCTTCACCCTTTGGGGAACAGCTGAGATGGGAGATTTGGTCCGTGGGGCCATCACCTCTCTTCCAAAACACCAGTTTGAAAGTGGACAAGCCTTAGGACTAAGTAAGGTCCAACTATACCGCTACATCATCATCCCACAGGTTCTCAGACGATTGCTTCCACAAGCTATTAACTTGATTACCCGTATGATAAAAACAACCTCATTAGTGGTCCTCATCGGGGTTGTAGAAGTTACCAAGGTCGGCCAACAAATCATCGATAGTAACCGCTTGACCATCCCTACCGCTTCATTTTGGATTTATGGAACCATTTTAGTCTTATACTTTATCGTTTGTTTCCCTATTTCCAAATTAGCAGGACTGTTAGAAAACCACTGGAGGAATTAATATGGCTGAAACCATTTTAGAAATCAAGGACTTAAAAAAATCCTTTGGAGACACTCGCATCCTCCAAGGACTTTCCCTCAAGGTTCAAAAAGGGGAGGTCGTAGTAATCTTGGGACCTTCTGGTTGTGGTAAGAGTACCCTCCTTCGTTGTATCAATGGCTTAGAAAGCATCCAAGCAGGCGATATCCTCTTGGATGGTCAATCCATTACCAAAAACCAAAAAGACTTCCATCTGGTCCGACAAAAGATTGGGATGGTCTTTCAAAGTTATGAACTCTTCCCTCATTTAGACGTTCTCCAAAACTTGATTCTTGGTCCTACAAAAGCTCAAGGACGACCTAAAGAGGAGGTCATCCAAGAAGCTGAAGAGTTACTGGAACGAGTCGGACTCTCAGACAAAAAACATAGCTACGCAAGGCAGTTGTCTGGTGGACAGAAGCAACGGGTAGCCATCGTCCGCTCCCTCCTCATGCATCCAGAAGTTATCCTCTTCGATGAAGTGACAGCCTCTCTAGACCCTGAGATGGTCCGGGAAGTTTTAGAACTCATCAACGACCTGGCCCAAGAAGGACGGACCATGATTCTGGTGACCCACGAATTACAGTTCGCACAAGCCATTGCCGATCGGATCATTTTCTTGGATCAGGGCAAAATTGCTGAAGAAGGAAGTGCTCACTCCTTCTTTACCAACCCACAAACCCAACGAGCACAAGAATTTTTAAATGTATTTGACTTTAGCCAATTTGGCTCATATCTATAAAGGAGATTTTTATGAAATTCATTAAACCAATTTTAGTTCTATTCACTTTCGCTCTTGCTCTGCTCTTTATCACTGCTTGTGGCTCTAGCAAGTCATCATCTTCTTCTACCGGCTCGAAAGCACGTACTATTGAAGAAATCAAGAAAAGTGGCGAGCTTCGTATCGCAGTCTTTGGAGACAAAAAACCATTTGGGTATGTTGATAACGATGGATCATACCAAGGTTACGATATCGAACTGGGAAACCAATTAGCTAAAGACCTTGGTGTCAAACCGAAATATGTTTCAGTGGATGCGGCTAACCGTGCGGAATACTTGATCTCTAATAAAGTGGATATCACCTTAGCCAATTTCACTGTAACAGATGAGCGTAAGAAACAAGTAGACTTTGCCCTTCCTTATATGAAGGTTTCACTCGGTGTGGTGTCTCCTAAAGATAAACTCATCACAGATGTGAAACAATTGGAAGGAAAAACCTTGATCGTAACCAAGGGGACCACTGCTGAAACTTACTTCGAAAAGAACCATCCAGAAGTAAAACTTCAAAAATATGACCAATACAGCGATGCCTATCAAGCTCTCTTAGATGGACGTGGCGATGCCTTCTCAACAGACAACACAGAAGTCCTTGCTTGGGCACTTGAAAACAAGGGTTACGAAGTTGGAATTACCTCACTTGGTGATCCAGATACGATTGCACCGGCTGTTCAAAAAGGAAACAAAGAACTCCTCGATTTCATTAATGATGACATTAAAAAGCTTGGAAAAGAAAACTTCTTCCACAAAGCTTATGAGAAAACTCTTCACCCAACCTACGGCAATGCTGAAAAAGCAGATGACCACGTTGTTGAAGGTGGCGAAGTGAAACAACAAAAAAAGACTCTATCGCAATGATAGAGCCTTATTTATTGTCAAAAACTGTTTTCCTTAGTATCCTTTGGTCGTTTCCCCCAAAAGAAAGCACCTAGTAGGACATCGATGGCTAAACAGAAAGAGAGGATCTGTAGTGGCCACAGCAAGCCATATACACCTGATAGTGCATAGAAAATACTAGCTAAAGCCCAAAGAAGTCGAGATTCTATTGCCAAAGCGAACTGGGTTGAGACAAAGCCGATGGTGAATAGGATCAAATGGATACTCGTTGCATAAAAAATCATGAAGGCAAAAGGGCCGGTCAAGATGAGTCCGACGATGCCCAAGCCATAATAAGCAAGACCGAGCCATTTTGGAAGAGCAAAGAGATATGAATAAAGCGACGATGCATTTCCTTCCTTGCTTAATTCACCGTTAACAGGCTCTCTGGATGTCTCACGTGACTGCTTGCTATTGTTGTCTTGCTCAACTATCACATCCACTGTAGGCCTTTCCTGCCCAGCCTCAAAGGCCTTTGTTACGACTCCTTCTCCAGGATCACTCGATTGGTTCCCAAATAGCATAACAAGAGGAGCGATGACTAATTTTTCTTTTATCAAGACGAAGACATTAGGATAGCCGTATCGTTTTGGGTAAGAAAGCAAATCGGATAATAAGGATGAAGATTCCTTATTTCCGGAGCTCACTTCATCTGAGCTTTTTTGACTTTTTAACCGGTCAGCTGACTCTTCTTCATCTCCATATGTAGCACCTTCTTGGTCAGCAAGGGCACTTGACTGCGTCCCAAAGAGCTTCTGCAAACTTTCCTTCTGTCTATATACCAGATAAAGGGAAATGACAGAATGGTAAAAAGGAATAGGTGCAGTCGTCTTTAAAACGAGTAGGTCTAGCATGACAGAAGGGAGATAGTAACAAGCATAAAGGCAACTGAGCCCAAATAGGAACTTCTGATTCTTTATGACGAGAAGGCAAGTCAACAAGATGACAAGCAGGACTTCTTGGTCCACTCCTTCAAACAATCTCCAGTAAAAGTCAGATTTTGAATGATCCAATATATTCCACAAGCGTAAGACAACAGGAATTCGATCTACCAATTGTAAGATACTGATCCCCAAAGAAACCAACGGAACGATTGGATACCAAGTCCCTTCCTGACCAACCAAAGAACGAAGACAAGGCCACTCCACCTTATTAATCATTATCAGAACAATCGCTAAGGTTGGAAGTTGAGAAAGTCTCATCACAACCTCCGTACCAAACAAAGCAATGGGAGCTTCTTGTGGCCAAAAGATGCTGAGTATTAGGAAGAGAGCATAGGGAAGAAGACCTTCCGCCTTCACCTCATATTTCCATATAGTGACTGTTAGAATGATTTGAAAAGTCAGCCATAAAAGAATCTGAATGATTGACAACCAGATAATAGGGGGATTCTCTCCGTTTCCAAGCTCTCCGGATAAGAGCATAAATACTTGAAAAAGAGCTCCAAAAACCTGGACTAGTAAGAGAATTAGGTAGCAAATTTTACGGTTCATCACAATCTCCTTCCTCTAGACGAATCAGTGAAGCGTGAACTCAAAAACGAGCTTTCTTTTTAATTGTAGGTAGTGAGACAATAAGCCATTCTTAAATAAAGTCTGCCTCTGCAATAGCTTCTTTCACCTCTTCCAATGGAAGGTGGACTAATTCTACTTCTTTTTCACGGTAGAGATACTCAGCATATTCATCAATGCGATATTGATGGATATAAACAACCCGCTTACAGCCAACTTGAAGCAACTGTTTGGTACAATTAAGGCAAGGGAAATGGGTCACATAGGCAGTGAAACCTTTGGGAATCCCCCGTTCCGCTCCCTGTAAAATGGCATTGACTTCTGCATGGAGGGTCCGAACACAATGCCCTTCCACCATGAGACAGTCATGATCCAAGCAATGTTCTGTACCAGACACAGAGCCATTGTAGCCAGTCGCAACCACCTTATGATCCTTGACCAATACAGCACCTACCTTGGCCCGATTACAGGTTGCTCGATTTGATATTAACAAAGCCTGCGCTGCAAAATACTCATCCCAGGCTAACCGTTTATGTCCCACAGTCTTGTCCTCCTTCATGAACATTCTAAATTTTTTTCATTATAGCACGAAATCAGCTGAAATAAAAGAAGTCATTGTCACAGCCGATTCCTTCATCAAAAAAAGAGAGTAGTTCAGAAATCGGTAATTCGTTAGAATTCGATTTCGTCGTTCCACCTCCGCACAGTTGAGTAGGGCTGTAAAAGCTGATGAAATCAGCGTAGTAGAGTCCACTCAACCACTGCGTCTTGCTCGACAATCCAAAGACAATTGAGAGGCTAGGAC
>CADFQU010000091.1 GCA_902836505.1 Streptococcaceae bacterium | reverse complement strand
GGACTATATCATTGTTTTCATGACCTCTCCCACCTTTCCTAAAAAGCCGAAGCACAAGAAAAAAACCTTTGAAGAAATCATCTTCAAAGGTCTATTTCTATTAGAATCCATCCACGTTGGTGTAGATTTTTTGAACATCTTCGTCGTCTTCAAGAACACTGTAGAGTTTTTCAAAGGTCTCCAAGTCTTCACCTGACAATTCCACTTCAGACTGAGGAATCATCTCCAATTCAGTCACTTGGAATTCTTCAATACCTGATTCACGCAAAGCAACGATAGCCTTGTGAAGGTCAGTTGGAGCTGTGTAAACAGTGATGGTTCCTTCTTCTGCTTCGACATCGTCTACATCCACATCTGCTTCGAGCAAAAGCTCAAAGATAGCATCCGCATCGTCACCAGCAAAGACGATGACACCCTTGTTGTCAAAGAGGTAAGATACAGAACCAGAAGCTCCCATGTTCCCGCCATTTTTACCAAAAGCCGCACGGACATTGGCAGCTGTACGGTTAACGTTTGACGTCAAGGTATCAACGATCAACATAGAACCATTTGGTCCGAACCCTTCGTAACGTCCTTCTGTAAAGGTTTCGTCCGTGTTCCCTTTTGCCTTATCGATCGCTTTATCAATCACGTGTTTTGGCACTTGCGCTTGTTTCGCACGGTCGATAACGAATTTCAAAGCAGTATTCAATTCTGGATCTGGCTCACCCTTTTTAGCGGCTACATAGATCTCAACACCAAATTTGGCATATACTTTTGAGTTGGCACCATCTTTGGCAGTTTTCTTGGCTACAATATTGGCCCATTTACGTCCCATGAGGATTCTCCTTGTGTTTGGTTCATATTATTTTCAATCTTTAACATTATATCACAAATCGCCTAACTTAGACTAGAATTTTCTATTTTTAACGGTGGATTTTATTGGAATTTTCTTCCAGCAGAGAACTTGATAATTCTATATAAGCTATCAAAAAATCCCCACCCTCAAGTAAACTGTTTATTCTTCCACTCTCACCGGCACTCGGCCCCAGGTTTGTTCCGGTAGTTGGGGATGGCCTAGTTGATAAACTTGATCCGCCTGCTGGCTGAGAGCATCCCAAGGTTCCTTACCAATTCGTGTCACTAAGTCGACTTGACCTTTTAGTGACTTAAGGTGGGCTTGGCCCTCTTCAGTAAAGCCTAAGACATGGATAGCGGTCGGCAAGATTTCTTCTCTCGCACCTACTAAGATATATGTCAAAATGCGACGCACACGTGCCTTGGTATAGCGCTTGGTAGCCACCTGGTTAACCAAGTCTTCCACAGAACACGCGCCTCGAATGGCATCCTTTATCCGATTGGCCAGTTCTTCATTGACCTGAAAAATCTGTGTCAGATCCGGATGGGTTAGGATTTGATAATTGAGCAGTTGATAATAATCCTCCCAAGACACCTGAGGAGCCGACTGAAAGAGATGGCTATTGGGCATAAATTTGTCGACAAAGCCCTGATCTTCCTTGTGTAGGCGTAGACTTGTAGCAGAAGCATAGGCCACTTCTTTTTCTTCCGAATGGTAACCCGCTCCCTGTCGTCGGATAGGCTTAAGTGCAATTTCCTTTCCAGCACAAGCCTTGGCATAGGCCAATCCCAAGATATGGTTGGGAGTATCTCCTGTAAACTCCACTCCAACAAAGGTTTCCCACATTTTTTGGGTCTTTTGTGGATAGGATAAATCTTCTGGAAGACTTCGTAGGAAAGCTTCCATTTCTCTTTTTTTCTCAGAGTAAACTGTCGCAATCGCTTGGTAATCCAAGACTTCTTCTGTCCCAAAGGTCAATTGATCAATTCCCAGACGGGACAAGATCTCCACCGCGCCCTTGGCAAAATGGTCAGCTGACTGAACAGCCACGAGAAAGGGGAGCTCGACCACCAGGTCCGCTCCATTTTCCAAAGCCATCTGGGCTCGCGTCCACTTGTCTACAATGGCAGGCTCACCACGTTGGACAAAATTCCCGGACATAGCCACAATCTTCAGCCCCTCTACCTGTTTCAGCAGGTACTTGTGCCCATTGTGAAAGGGATTAAATTCTGCAATAATACCTGTAACTGTCATACTGTCCTACTTCTGTGCCACGAAGAACCATCGTTTGCTGGTCTTTGTCGGCTCCTTATCTTCAAAGTCTGCGTACAATTTGAAAGATTTAAAGCCAGCCTGCTCCAATAAGATATCATAGGTCAAGACTTCATAGGTGCGCTCCTCATGGACTTCATCATGGCGACTAAAGGAGCCATCCTCTTCTTGGACGAAGAAGGTCAGCTCATGGACAATCGAATGAGGTTCTTCATCCTCGTAGGTATCCCAGAGCATGGCAAAATCTTCCGCATTTTCATGGTAAGAATAGCCTGGAAAAACCTCATCAGTCTGGTAGGTCGAATGGACATCAAAGATAAAAACACCATCTTCATTCAGAGCATTATAGACTTCTTTGAAGACATCTCCCACTTCTACTTCGTCTTGCATGTAGCAGATGGAATCGGAATAGCAGGTCACAAAGTCGTAGCTACCTGCTTGCGACAAGTCCAGCATATTGCCCTCGATAAAATCAATCTTTTGCTTGGCTGAAGCCGCTCTTTTCTCAGCGATTTTCAGCATATCAGCACTCAAGTCTAATCCTGTCACGTCAAAGCCAGCTTGGGAAAAGCGGACAGACTGAATCCCTGTCCCACATGCCAATTCCAGTAATTTTTTCTTATCTTTTGTCTTTGGGAGATGGCGGAGGGAAAAATCCGTCCACAAATCATACAGACTGTCATCCATAACCGCATCATAAACTGCCGCAAAGGTTTCATAAGTCGCCATAAATCAAGATACAAAGAGCCTTAAAAGCATAGAGGAAATAGGAAACTTTCTGCCGTATCGTCAGATACGGCTTTTTCTCATAGCTTTTAGCTCGTGTTCCGTTACCAAACTAACTTAACACGAGGCCCCATCCTTTCTTTCCGTAGAATTTCAATTTAACCAACAAAACTCAGTTGCTACCAACTGAGTTTAGCTGCTTATGCTAGGGTTGCTGAAAGATCGACAGCATTTGCTTCGTGCCATAGTTTTTCTAGGTTATAGTGAGCACGCATTTCTTCTGAGAAGACATGGACCACCACACCACCTAAGTCAAGAAGGACCCAACCTCCTGCTGAGTCACCTTCGACGTGGCTGGCATTGCCACCAGCTTCAACGACTTTCTCGCGAATATTTTCTGCGATCGCCTCCAATTGGCGACTGTTCATAGAGCTTGCGATGACAAAGTAATCCGTCACACTGGTCAAGCTTTGAACATCCAAAGCCACAATATCTTCTGCACGTTTTTCATCGGCAGCTTTAACAACAAGTTCAAGTAATTCTTTTTCTTTCATTTAGTCCTCTTTCTTTAAAAAATTGTTTTGTAGTCTAAGACATCCGCAAAACGTTCTTCCCAAATATTTTCATAAAATTCATTGAGCGTTTCTGCTGGAATGTCCTCTCCATCAAAGGTTGTGACAGCTCCTTCTGGAATGACCAGCTTATAGCCGTATTCAAACCCCACTTTGACGGATGTATCGACACAATATTCTGTCTGCATGCCACACAGGACCAGTTGTTCAATCCCTTGTTGATCCAAGTATTCTTTTAATCCTGTCTCTTTAAACATGCTATTGTATCGCTTCTGAAACACCTTTTCATTCTCCTGTCTATTCAACAGGGGCGATAACTGCCAATCTTCTGAAGTTAAAGCCTCTGGGGTTTCAATATGCTGTATGTAGATGATTTCAATCTGCTGTTTTCTAGCCTGTTCTTGTAAATAAGCAATCTTCTCTAAGAGTTTTTCTGTCTCAAAACCTGTTTCCACGAGAATATTTTGAACATCAATAATGATTAAAGCTGTTTTCACTCACTGCTCCTCTTTCAAATACTTCACAAAGGCATTGTAGGTTTCAAGGGTTTGGGGATAAATCGGCAATCCTTGGTGAGCAAGGTGTTCGACTGTGCGAGCCGTCTCATAGGCCACGGCACGATCCAAGGAGACTTGAGCGATTTTCCGCGCTTGATCCACCCCTGGGAAATCCCGATTGTGTTCAATATAATCTGCCACATAGACAATTTTGTCTAAGGTTGACATCTGGCCACTCCCCACTGTGTGAATCTCAATACTGCGAAGAATGGCTGGATCTGTCAATCCGAGGTCTTCTTGGATCTTATAAATCCCGACCATCCCATGCCAGACATTGTTGCCCCAGTTTTTTAAAGCTGGATCTAGCTCATAGCGATCAATCAAGTCTAAAAATTCCTGATCCGATAATTTCTTAGCATAGTCATGCAACAACCCTGCTAGGCCAGCCTGTTCTTCATCTGCACCATAGCGTTTGGCCAAGTCACGAGCGGCCTTCTCAACTCCTAAACAGTGGGTTAGGCGTTTTTCTGGCAGGATTTGACCCATTTTTTCAAGTAAGACCTCACGAGAAAATCCGAGATAGTTTTCATAGGTCATTGATACAAACCTTCTTTCTTGATGTAGTCCAAGACTGGTTTTGGCAACATAAAGTTGGGCGTCCGACCTTGAGCGATAAACTCTCGCACCATGCTAGAAGAGATATCCATCAAAGGAACATCGACCCAAATCACTGGGTAAGAGGTTCCCGCCTTGTAACGGGGGCGTTGAACACCGACAAACTGGACTATCTCCACTAACTCGTCAATCCGATACCATTTTGGCAGGTAGTCCACCATATCAGCTCCAATGATAAAGTAATAGTCTGTATCTGGGTCTCGCTCATTGAGCAACTTCATCGTATCGAAGGTATAAGAGATCCCTTTACGCTCGAGCTCAATCGTCTCGATTTCTAGTCCTTCAATCCCTTCGATGGCTAGTTCTAGCATTTTCAGGCGATGACGTTCATCAATGGTTTCTTTTTTATCCACATGCGGAGGCTCATATTCTGGCATGAGAAGAACCTTGTCCAATCCCAATTGTTGGCGGACCTGGTCTGCAACTACGAGATGGGCATTATGGACAGGATTAAAATTCCCTCCGAGGATTCCCACTTGTTTGCGTTTCTTGTCTTTAATCTCTGGCTCTAACTCCACCTTGGTAAAGGGGGTTAATAGTTCAATGGCCATATACCTGCTCTCCTGTGTCTCTTAGATCTCTTTTACTTTG
>CADFQU010000090.1 GCA_902836505.1 Streptococcaceae bacterium | reverse complement strand
TTAAGTCATCAAAGTTTAATCTTTTGATATGATACTGATCCATTTCTAGCATCATTTTGTAAAGATATTTGAGATTTGTTTCATGTTCTGGGTCATAAAATAAATAAGCACCATCTGTATTTTCTAACAAAAATGTATTGTATTCTTTAAATTGCCCTGGCTGGCTATAAGAGGGATAGGCATACTTGACAAAATCAACCTGTTTAAAGCGACTGAGGACTTCTTGATTAGTCTCATTCCAGTTCTCTCCTTGGTTTTCAAACATAAAAATCGTCGCCAACTGTATCTCGTATTCTTTTTTTAATTCCTGAGCAACCTCTAAAGCCCAAGCTTCAAAACCTAAATTCCCCGTAAAAATCAGCCACTTGACACCCTCTTCCAAAAAACGGACTAAATCCCTGCGAATCGCCTCTTTAATAATGGGAAGTCTAGGGTCCTTTGTTGTCAGAATTCCCAATTCAAATGCCTTATAGCCTGTAATCAGTAAACTATTCATTATTTCCCCTCCCTTTTTCATTTTGTGATATAATAGAGTGATGTAATTGTACCAATAAGGAGAATGATGGTCAACTATCCTCACAAACTTAGCAAGAAATCCTCTTCGCCCATCCAGAGGAAGCAAAGTGTGAATTTTGCCAATCGAGGGATGACATTTGAAAAAATGATTAATGAGAGCAATCAGTACTACCTTTCTAGAGGGCTAGCGGTGATTCATAAAAAGCCGACACCCATCCAGATTGTAAAAGTGGACTATCCTCATCGCAGTCGGGCAAAGATTGTGGAAGCTTATTTTCGCCAGGCATCTACCACAGACTATTCTGGTGTTTATAAAGGACACTACATTGATTTTGAAGCAAAAGAGACCCAGCAAAAACAATCCATGCCGATGAAAAACTTTCATCAGCACCAGATTGATCACATGGCTGCGGTCGTCCAACAGGGAGGAATTTGTTTTGTGCTCTTGCATTTTGCAAAGCTCAATGAGACCTATCTACTGCCCGCTCCTTCCTTAATCGACTTTTACAACATCGATCACGGCAGTAAATCTATGCCATTGACCTATATACAGAAAAATGGTTATCGTATCGAGACAGATCGACTTCCAAGCGTCCCTTATCTCGATATTATCGAACAGAATCTACTAGGCGGTAATTAAATGAACAAACAAACAGTTATCCAGTGGTTAAAATATGCAGCGATTGCGGCTATTTCCTTATTTTTCCTTTTACTTATCCTGGGTGGATTGGTATTTGGATACTATGCCTCAAAAGCACCGACTCTTTCTGAGAAAGACCTGGTCGCAACCACATCCAGTAAAATTTATGACAATCAAAACAATCTGATTGCCGACTTGGGTGCTGAGAAACGAATCAACGTAAAAACAAATGAAATTCCAACCGACTTAGTCAATGCGATTGTGGCGATTGAAGACCACCGCTTTTTTAACCACAGAGGGGTCGACTTTATTCGTATTGGAGGAGCTTTCTTCAGTAACCTTCGAGGAGGTCGCCAAGGGGGATCTACTCTTACACAGCAGTTGATCAAGCTCACTTATTTCTCTACTTCTTCGTCCGACCAAACCCTATCTCGGAAAATCCAAGAAGCTTGGCTTGCTACTCAATTAGAACAAAAAGCAACCAAACAAGAGATTTTGACCTACTACATCAATAAAGTCTACATGTCTAACGGAAACTACGGGATGCAAACAGCTGCTCGTAGCTACTATGCAAAAGACTTGAAGGACCTTTCTCTTCCACAAGTGGCTCTATTAGCCGGAATGCCTCAAGCACCCAACCAATACGATCCTTATACCAATCCGGAAGCTGCTCTCCAGCGCCGAAATCTAGTCCTCAAAGAAATGTTGGACATGAAGTCCATTACAAACGAACAGTACGAAAGTGCCGTCAATACACCTGTTACCGATGGCTTACAAAGTCTAACCGGCTCAAGTAACTATCCTGCTTATATGGATAACTACCTCAAAGAAGTCATCCAACAAGTCGAAGAAGAAACAGGCTACAATGTCTTGACAACTGGTATGGATGTCTACACCAACGTCGATACCGCAGCTCAAAAACGTCTGTGGGATATTTACAACTCTGACGAATATGTCAATTATCCAGATAATGAGTTGCAAGTTGCTTCTACTATCATCGACGTGACAAACGGAAAAGTCATTGCTCAGTTGGGTTCCCGTCATCAATCATCTAATGTATCCTTCGGTACCAACCAAGCTGTCGAAACGAACCGAGATTGGGGTTCTACAATGAAACCTATCTCAGATTATGCTCCCGCTATCGAATACGAAGAATATAACTCTACTGGGGTAACCATTCCTGATACACCTTACAACTTCCCTGGTACAAATACACAAATTTACAACTGGGACAGACAGTACTATGGCAATATCAGCATGGTCTATGCTCTCCAACAATCCCGTAATGTTCCTGCGGTCCGGGCTCTTGAAAAAGTCGGTTTGAAGAATGCTCAGAAATTCTTGAGCAGCATCGGAATCGATTATCCAGAAATGGTATATGCAAATGCCATCTCAAGTAACACCAGTGACTCTAGCAACAAATACGGGGCTAGCAGTGAAAAAATTGCCGCTGCTTACGCAACCTTCGCCAATGGAGGAACCTATTACAAACCTCAATATGTGAATCGGGTTGTCTTTAGCGATGGTACAACGAAGAACTTCGAAACCTCTGGAACACGAGTGATGAAAGAAACCACAGCTTACATGATGACAGATATGTTGAAATCAGTTATCACAGCTGGTACAGGATACAATGCAAATATCTCTGGTCTTTATCATGCTGGTAAAACAGGTACCTCTAACTATGCCGACAATGAATTGAGAAAACTGACAAAAGATTACAGTTACTCAAGCATTGTGACACCGGATGAACTGTTTGTGGGTTACACAACGCAATATTCTATGGCTGTTTGGACAGGATATACCAATCGATTGACTCCAGTCCTAGATGATGGAATCAAAGTCGCGACGGATGTCTACAAACAAATGATGCTGTATTTGTATGAGCAATACGGATCAGGTAGCGTAGACTGGACCCAACCAAGTGGCGTATATCGCAGCGGTTCCTACCTCTATGTCAATAATGGTAAGAATAACTACAATTACTACTATTACGAGCCAAGCACCGTCAGTCAAGAAAGTGAAACGACGGAAGAAAGCTCAAGCTCATCTAGCTCTACGAGCACAGAAGAAAACGCAGATCATCACTCTGAACCATCTTCAAAAGAAAACGAAGCAGAGCGAGACAACTAAGATCGAACAGAAAAACACGATTGTTCATAAACAATCGTGTTTTTTTATATTTGTTACTTAGAAGCCAAGGCACCCATCGGATCCCATGGAGCTAGGACAATCGGTTCTGCCTCATAAGCAGCCAATTCTTCCGCTGTCAACAGTTCCTTGCGGACAACGATTTGGTAGGTGTATTCGTCCATCCAAGCGTCAGAAGCTACAAAGTAGCCATCTGTTCCGACTTTCTCTCCCCAAGAATTTTCAACCTTCCATTTGAGAGAGCGTCCAGCTTCGTCCAGGTCCACACCAGTCAAGACCATAGCATGGGTCATGAGACTTTCTGCATAATCCAAACGCCCTGCCTTATCTTGAGTCAGCTGGATATCCATTCCCGCTTCAAAGTCGTAGACATCTGTTGCAAGGATTCCAGCTTTGCGGTTGCTGACTTGGCCGACATCCGATCCAAACCAAACAGTTTCCCCGGCTTTCATTTGGGCAATAGCCAATTCTTTCAAACGCTCCATCGGAACATTGAGGTAGCGGACTTCACGGCTACCGACCACATTCCCAAGCATTTCAACCGTATAGGACTGACCATAAGGCTTATCTGCCGTAGGCGCATTGATAACAGAAACGTAGTCCTCCAACTGAAGATCCACATATTTTTTGTAAAAGCTTTGAGGCGTCAATCCAGCTTCTGTATGGTAGTTGTTGTCCTTATCGCGGTAAGAGAAACTAAATGTACGAGGAGGCAAGCCCAGAGACATAGCCAAGAAATTAAAGATTTCTTGTAGAAGCTCTTCTTTCTTGCTCTGAACCGTCGCTTGATCTGCACCACTTGCAAGCAAATCGCGAAGGATTTGAGCATCTTGGCGCAACAATTTGTTTAAGTAGGTATTGAGCTCTCGGCTATTGCTAGAAGAGATGGATTCTGGATAAACAGACTTAGGTACGACCCCATACTTTTCAAAGAGGGAAACAACCATATCCCATTGGCCACCATCTTGTTGAGGGGTTTGAAGGAGGAAGGCAACCTTACGGCTAGTCAAGTCCTGATCCGCTGTCGCAATGATTTGCTCCAAGAACCAGTTGGATTTTTCGTACTTATCCCAGAAGAAGGTATGAGCTTGAGACAACTCAAAATCCTCTAATTGGAAACTGGCAATCATTTTATGACGGAAGGTATTCAGAGCCGCAAACATCCAGCAACGACCAGAAGCTTTCTGGTCCGTCACCTTGTCCTTGGTCAAATCAAGAGAAAAGACGGGGGTGTTTTCTACTGCACTTTTGCGTGTCTCTAAAGCTGCATGAATCCCATTGTGGGTGATGGCATTTTCAAGAGCAGCAAATTTCACATTTGCTTGGTAATTTGCATAGAGTTGATCTGTAAATTCTTGTGTTAATTCTGACATAAGACTCTCCTTTATAAAGCTACTTACCATTATAGAACATTGGCTAAAATCTTCAAGTAAAAATTGTTTTAAAGGTCAGAAGAATGGATCGTATAGATGATTTGATCTCCGACATAGCCCTTTCTGGCAACAGCATCTGGGAGAGTTTCGAGATATTGCATTCCCGCTTTTGCCATTACCCGTCCCGAAGCAGGGTTCAAACTGACATACTTGGCCTGAACTTCCTTGAATCCCACCTCTACCAACAAAAAGCGTAAAACAGCCTGGAGGGCTTCTGTCATCAGACCTTGACCCCAGAAGTTCTTCCCTAGAATATAGCCGACTTCACACTGTTCTTTTTGTGTATTCTGAGAAACGACACTGATATCTCCTATCACTTGTGCGGGATCATCTTTTTTGCAAATTGCCCACTTGTAGCTATTTTCCTCTTGGTACTGACGGAGCCATCTTTCGATCGAAGCTTGAGTCACTTGGGGATTTGGATGGGGATCCCAAGTCACATATTTA
>CADFQU010000089.1 GCA_902836505.1 Streptococcaceae bacterium | reverse complement strand
ATTTTACTCAACATTTCCAATAATATACTTTTATCTAATGTTGCCATTATTTCGCCTTTCTTAGCATTTATTCATTCTCTCTTATTCTATCCAAAATTGAAAGCACTGTCAAAAAAAATGCTCAATTATCTTCACAAATCAAACTCTATAGAACATTGGTGTAATAGAGTTTTTCAACTGTTATATAAAAGATTCACAAAGTCATATATTGAGAAAATATTGATACTTAGGAATAAAAAAACCGATAGGAAAAGACCTATCGGCTCGCTTTTATTCAGCTCGTTGACCAAAGTCACGAATCATTTGTTCCAATTCCTCACGACTTGGAGTTGTTAACATGTAGAGATAGTCCCCTTGAAGCTCCGCAAAAGCTGCAGGCATGATCTTCTTCACTCGGAATTGGTGCTGGTATTTAGCCAAGACTTCTTCCTCTGAAAGGACATAGGCTGCATTAGCACGGCGTGAAGTTGCCAAGCAATAAAGAGGTTCAAATTCAGAAGCTGGGAAAGGTTCTCCTGCTACAATAGCTGCATACCCACGGTACAAGTCGATGGAGTGAGCATAATTGTATACATCGATCGTAAATCCACCTGCAGGTCGGTTATTGTACTCGATTGCAATATAGTCATCCCCATCACGGAAGAACTCAATGTGGAAGAAACGTTCCTTCATGCCAAAGGCTTTAACAATAGCTTCACCGTACTGACGCAATTTTGGATCCATCTCTTTGAGGACATAATAAGAGTTGTCCATCTTGTAGAGCATCAAGTCAAGTGGTGTATAGGCATAGTCAAAAGTAGTTGAAAAGACAATGTTTCCATCTCGATCCACTAAACCATCAAAGGTACAGATTTCACTGGAAAGAACAAATTTCTCAAAAAAGTATTCAGTATGTCCATCCCATTCAGCTTTGAAACGATTCACATCTTCTGGAGTTTCAATTTTAAAGGTCGCTGCCGCTCCTACTCCGTTATCAGGCTTGGCAATCAATGGCAAACCAATCTTCTTCACAGCCTTGTCGATATCTTTTTCCGCTTTGACCACAGCACCAGGAACGACAGGAACTCCTGCTTTCTTGAAGAGTTTCTTCATTTCTGATTTAAACTTGGTTTTCTTTAAATCTTTTGGTTTAGCCCCAAAGACATTGAATTGCTCACGAAGTGCCGCATCCAATTCCAACCAGTATTCATTGTGAGATTCGATGCGATCGATTGGCCCATGTTTATAGAACAGGAAGGCAGCTGCACGCTTCACTTCATCCAAGTCTTCCATATTTTCTACACGGAAATACTCTGTCAAACTGTTGCGCAAAGGTTCGTCTAACTGCTCGTAAGGCTCTTGGCCGATCCCCAAGACAGTGATTCCTTTGTTGGCCAACTCAATGGTGAATTGCTGGAAATTTTGTGGATAATAAGGTGAAATAACAAGATAATTCATTGAGGTCTCCTCCATTTTGACTTATAGATACATTTGTCCTAAGAAGTATGGCATTTGCTTCCGCCACCATTCCCAATCATGGGCTACATCGTGGCCCCACTCAGCAAACCAAGCAGGAATGTTTTTATGATCAAAGGCTTCCTTCAATTTGTAGAAGGATGGAAGTCCATCCTGTTCCCAAGCTCCAAGACCTGTACAGATGACAATTTCGGCCTGACGGTAACAATCGATAAACCAACCGTCATTTTGATGCCAAATATAATCAGACGGAGAGTTTTGGTAAATTGCTTCATCTCCTCCAAACTCACCAACAAAGAAACGAGCGTCGTAAACACCACTCAAGGCAATGACTTTGTTGAAGACATCTGGGTGTTGCAAGAAGAAATTGAGCGCGTGGTAAGCTCCCATAGAGCAGCCAGTTGTCATCATTGGGTCAAACCAACCTGTTTTGTGCTTGATGAAAGGAACGGCCTCTTCAATCACATAGCGTTCATAGGCACGGTGCATCTCTGCCCGATCGTGAGGGTTTTTCCAATCACAAAGCCAGCTCTCACTATCGACACTTGAAAGGGTGAAAAATTGAACCCGTCCTTCTTCGATAAACTGAGCACAAGCATCAATCATACCGAAGTCATAGTACTCATTATGGCTTCCACCAGATGAAGCGAAGACCACAATAGGAATCCCCGCATGACCATAGCGGTTTAGATACATTTCGCGGTTAAGTTGGCCACTCCAGTGGCTTAAATGTTCAATATTCATAAGTTCCCTCTTTCTCTTTATATATTTACTTTAAGATTATTAATCCCATTTTTCTGCCAAAAAGCGAAGGCATTCTGGTAGATGTTCAGCCCAGGCTTCTTCATGGTGGATCGCCCCAGATTGAATCCGAATGGCGATATTCTCTAAAGCAACTCCTTGTTGAATAACATCATGGTAATAACGAAGAGATGAGTCTATATAGGCTTGCTTGATATTCCCAGCCATTAACGTTTTATCAGTATCATCTGCCTCTTCAGTCCCTACATAGATGTATATACGTTGATCTGGATACAAGTTCTTACGCTCGATATAGCGATCAAAGGCTTCTTGATGCAACCAGTTGGCAGAGGAGAAGACTCCCAGACAACCGATTTGATCTTGGTACTCTAGGCCCAAAAATTGTGTGATGTTACCGCCTAACGAAGATCCAATCATAGCTGTATGTTCTCGATCAGCAAGCGTTCGATATTCTTGATCGATAAAAGGTTTGACGACCTCCATGACAAACTCCCCATACTCGATGCCCTTGCCACCAAATTGCATACCAGGAATATTGGATTCCTTGTACTTCCAGGCAGAGTATTCGTTCATCCGTTGCATGCCATCATTGTCAATGGCAACGACAATCATACGACTAATGTCAGGATTTCGCTTAATGGCTGGAATGACTTTCCAAGAGTGACCTACATAGGCTTCCTTGCTATAGAAGACATTTTGCCCATCATGGAAATAAACTACGGGGTAGCGCCGATCAGTATCTGTTTCATAATTTTTAGGTAATAAGACTCGCACACGACGGAGTTTTCCGGTATAAGGCACTTTCAACTCGTGTGTCTTCATCTCTAAATAAAAGTAGGATTTATTCATTGTCAGAAAACTCTCTATATTCTAAATTTTTATTCATTATACCATTTTTATAAGAAAAAGTCTGGATTTCTCCAAACTTTTTCATTAATTGACTTTATTTTCCAATAAATGTTGCCAGATCTTGTAAAGAACGTTCGGCAATTTTCTCGTAACGTTCCTTTTTATCCCGAATGCGTGGACCATCTAGCTCTTTAATAATTCCAAAGTTGACATTCATGGGCTGGAAATGCTTGCTATCGGCATGGGTAATATAGTGAGCCAGACTTCCGATGGCTGTTGTTTCTGGGAAAATGGCTGCTTCCTCGCCTTTGAAGAGACGTGCCGCATTGATCCCGGCAACTAAACCTGAGGCAGCTGATTCGACATAGCCCTCTACTCCTGTCATTTGACCTGCAAAGAAGAGGTTTGGTTGTTTCTTAGAACGGTAAGTCTGCTCAAGGAGATTTGGAGAGTCCATGTAAGAGTTGCGGTGCATGACTCCATATCTCACAAACTCCGCATTTTCTAAACCTGGAATCATTTGGAAGACCCGCTTTTGCTCGCCCCATTTAAGGTGAGTTTGGAAGCCAACGATATTGTAGAGGCTAGCAGCCGCATTGTCTTGGCGCAATTGGACTACCGCATAGGGTGTCTTAAACTCCCCATCACGAGGTCCTTTGTAGTCATCTGGATATTCTAGACCAACTGGTTTCATAGGACCATAGAGCATGGTTTTGATGCCTCGTTTGGCCATGACTTCAATTGGCATACAACCTTCGAAATACTTTTCTTTTTCAAAAGAGTTGAGCGGAGCTTCTTCCGCATTTACCAAAGCCTCATGGAAGTCCGTAAACTCTTGTTTGGTCATGGGACAGTTGAGATAAGCCGCTTCTCCTTTGTCATAGCGAGACTTAAGATAAACCTTACTCATATCGACAGTATTGACATCGATAATTGGAGCTGCTGCATCGTAGAAGTAGAAACCATCCCCACCATTTAGCGCATGAATCTTTTCCGCCAAGGCATCGCTGGTTAGGGGACCCGTTGCGACCACTGTGATAGCATCTGTCGGCAATTCCGTGATTTCATCACGAATTACTTCAATCAGAGGGTGTTGGGACACCTTCTCTGTTACCCGCTTAGCAAAGCCTTCGCGATCCACAGCGAGTGCTCCACCGGCCGGCACTCGAGTTGCTTCAGCTGCCTCCAGAATGACAGAACCAAGACGACGCATTTCTTCCTTGAGGAGACCAACAGCATTGGTTAACGAATCCCCACGAAGAGAGTTCGAACAAACTAACTCAGCAAAGTTGTCTGTTTTGTGTTGCGGAGTGGATTTGACCCCACGCATTTCATAGAGCTTTACAGGAATTCCCTGTTGGGCAATCTGGTAAGCTGCTTCCGAGCCAGCAAGGCCCGCACCGATAACATTGATATAAGATTGAGACATGACACTAATACCTCATTGGGTATCCAAACACCCCACTGGACTGTTAGACACCCTCAAATCTTTCTAATTTTCTACTTGGTCCATTATACCAGAAAGCCAAGTAAAAAGACAGGGAGGGCTTTCCTTCCTGTCTGGTCTATCGACTGTTAGTTGTTTTCCTATAAACACAACCAAGCAGCAAAGAGGGCTGATAGGATACTGAACAAGGACCCGATTAAATAATACTCTGCGAAGGCTGGATTCTCCGAAATTTTATTGTAGCGGGCAATGGATTTGGCCGTAAAGACCAGGCCGATCGAAGAAAATTGGCCGTAGACGAGACAGGCACCGATAATCAACCGCTCTAAGAAGCCAATCATAGAACCAGCCCCAGTGATGGTATCCATTTTATCCTCCATCGTCGGCTGGTACTTAGCAAAAAGAATTTTAAAGACGATATTGGTCGGTTTCCCCGCTAGGAGGACATAAAAAATTAGATTTAAACTGTCCAAAGGCAGATAGGTAGTGCCGTTTTTAGCTCCAAAAAGGACAAGGCAAGTAATGATACCGACATGCAAGAATTGATCCAGCGCAAAAGCCCATGAGTTTGTTAATTTCCATTGTTTTTGCACCCAAGGCTTGCTGTAATCAATCCCTGCATGAGTTAGCAAAATGATCAAGCAAATCCACCATAGGTCCAGGTGACAGAGGGAAACGACCAACAGGGGAAGAGC
>CADFQU010000088.1 GCA_902836505.1 Streptococcaceae bacterium | reverse complement strand
AGCAAAAACGCGCAAGTCCCTTGAAAATAAAGCATTGCGCGCGATCTTAACTATTTTTTTATTTTTGAAAAACGGTCTGCTTTGAAAATTACTTGACCCAGTTATAAGAATCAACTATACCCCTTCTTTTAATTCTCCTAAAATGTGGTATACTAAAGAAAAAGGAGGAGCCTATGTCTTCCATTCGTTTAATTGTTAGTGATATTGACGGAACCATTCTGGACCAGCAGCATCAGGTTGATCCCAACCTTATCGAACTCATTCCCCAGCTCCAAGAAAAAAAGATTCCTTTTATCTTGGCATCGGCTCGGTCTCCTATCGGGATTGCCCCTATCGCAAGAAGTTTGGACGTCCATCAGGAACCGATCGCTTGCTACAATGGAGCTCTAATCGTCAAGGGAGAAGAGATTCTATTTGAACACAGCCTGGACAAAGATGAGATCCGCACCTTCCTCCATCGTGTGGACGAACTAGATCCCAGCATTTCGATTAATTGTTATAGTGGGTCAATCTGGTTTAACTCCAGAGAGGACCAGTGGACCCAAGTTGAGGCTTCTATTACTGGGGAGACGCCAACGGTTCAGTCACTTTCTCAGACCCTCTCTGATGATACTCTCCATCTACATAAATTGCTCTTGATTGGAGAGACTCAGAATATTCAAGAACTCTATCAGAAGCTGGATCCGCAAGAATTTCCACAGACTGCTTTTTACCTTTCAAAGGAAAACTACCTAGAAGTCACTGCCAAAGCCGTCTCAAAAAGGGATGCTGTCCTTGAACTCGCAGCTTACTATCAAGTCCCCTTAGAACAGGTCATGACTATCGGAGATCACTTCAATGACCTCCCCATGATTCGTCTAGCCGGACTTGGAGTTGCCATGGGAAATGCTCCTGAAGCAGTCCAAAAGGAAGCTCAAGTTGTCACCAGCAGTAACCAAGAGCACGGCGTAGCAAAAGCAATCCAAGAGTATGTCTTACCGTCATCAAACAAGTAACCTATGAAGTTTCATCCTTCATGGGTTTTTATATCCCTTCTTTCTTATGACTCGCTTTTTTAAGCTAGACTTTGATAAAGAAAAAGAAGCTAGGACAAGTTCCTAACTTCTTTTCATTGTTATTCAACTGTTACGGATTTAGCAAGGTTGCGTGGTTTGTCTACATCGAGTCCACGGTGTAAGGTTGCAAAGTAAGCGATCAATTGGGTCGGTACCACCATTGAGATTGGTGAGAGGTAAGGGTGGACCGTTGTAAGAACGATATCGTCTGTATCTTTGGCAACATTTTCTTCTGCGATGGTGAGAACCTTAGCGCCACGCGCTGCCACTTCTTGGATATTTCCACGAGTGTGGTTAGCAAGGACTGGGTCTGACAAGAGGGCCAAAACAGGTGTTCCATCTTCAATCAAGGCAATCGTTCCGTGCTTGAGCTCTCCGGCCGCAAAGCCTTCACATTGGATGTAAGAAATCTCTTTGAGTTTGAGACTAGCTTCCATGGCTACGTAATAATCTTGACCACGTCCGATGTAAAAGGCATTGCGTGTTGTTTCAAGAAGGTCACGAACCTTGCTATCAATCAATTCTTTTTCTGAAAGGGTTGACTCGATAGACTGAGCTACGATAGACAACTCATGAACCAGATCAAAGGCTTTAGCTTTTTCGTTGCCATTTGCTTCACCAACTGCTTTTGCCAGGAAGGCAAGGGCTGCGATTTGCGCTGTATAAGCCTTGGTTGATGCTACGGCAATTTCAGGACCTGCATGAAGTAGCATAGTATGGTTAGCTTCACGAGAAAGAGTTGACCCTGGAACATTTGTAACAGTTAAGCTTGGAATCCCCATTTCATTGGCCTTGACCAAAACCTGACGGCTATCAGCTGTTTCACCAGACTGACTGATGAAGATGAAAAGTGGTTTCTTGCTGAGAAGCGGCATACCGTAGCCCCACTCAGATGAGATACCAAGTTCAACTGGTGTATCTGTCAATTCTTCCAACATCTTCTTAGAAGCAAATCCTGCGTGGTAAGATGTTCCAGCTGCAAGGATGTAGATACGGTCTGCCTCTTGAACAGCCTTGATGATCGCTGGGTCTACCACTACTTGACCAGCCTTATCAGTATAGGCTTGGATCAACTTACGCATCACCGTTGGTTGCTCATCGATTTCCTTGAGCATGTAGTAAGGGTAGGTACCCTTACCGATATCTGACAAGTCAAGTTCAGCAGTATAGCTAGCACGCTCACGGCTGTTGCCATCATAGTCTTGCACTTCAACACTATCAGCCTTAACGATAACCAACTCTTGGTCATGGATTTCCATGTATTGGTTGGTTTCACGAATCATAGCCATGGCATCAGAGCAGACCATATTGTAACCATCTCCAAGACCAATCAAGAGTGGTGATTTGTTTTTTGCCACATAGATGACATCTGGATTTTCAGAGTCAATCAAAGCAAAGGCATAAGAACCACGGATAATATGAAGGGCTTTTTTGAAGGCTTCAAGAACTGAGAGACCGTCTTCTTCGGCAAATTTTCCAATCAAATGAACGGCGATTTCCGTATCTGTTTGACCCTTGAAGTGGTGTCCTGCAAGGTATTCTTCCTTGATTTCAAGATAGTTTTCAATCACCCCATTGTGCACCAAGACAAAACGTCCTGTCTCAGAGCGGTGTGGGTGAGCATTGTCTTCCGTTGGTTTCCCATGAGTCGCCCAACGAGTATGTCCGATACCAGTTGTCCCCTCAACACCAGCAGTTTTAGCAGACAATTCTGCAATACGACCAACCGCTTTCACCAAATGGTTTTCAGCACCACCTAGGACAAAAATCCCCGCAGAATCATAACCACGGTATTCGAGCTTTTCAAGCCCTTGAATCAAAATATCCGTTGCATTTGTATTTCCAACAACACCAACAATTCCACACATAGTTTTTACGACACAGACAAGCTGTGCTTTCTCCTTCTATAAAAATGAAAGAAAATAGGTATCCGTACTTGAGTTACCTTATTTTCTTAGCCAATTTATAAAATTGGTCTAGTCTGATTCGATAGAAAAATTATCAGCGGAGTCAGTATACAATGCTTTTTTCTGTTTGTCAACCTTTAAAATCCCAGAAATTGGTCTAGTTAAGGAAGGCTTAAGAAAAAACCTATCAACATTTTGGTTGATAGGTTAGGATGATTGGCTTATTTTAAGATCGTCATTGATTCCAACTTATCTAAATGCGTATCCAATCATTTCATAAGCATCACTTCATTTTTTTACCTTTTTAATCATAAAATGAACTCCTAGTAAAACAACTATGATGATAGAAATATAGGCAAACATGAACTGATTCGATAAATGTTCACCACTAGAATTCTGCAAGATTACTCCATAAGACTCTTTGTAATTAGTTACTATTGAAGTTGGTGCTTTATCAAAGACTTTATTGATTGAATCTTTCATTAAAATCTGTTTTAGTAGTGCATTTACCTGTGTCAAAGGGAACCAGGTCATGATCTGTTGCAAGCTTTCTCCTACAGAACCAATAGAAAGATAAACACCTGAAATGAATCCAATAAAGGTTCCAACAATTGTACTCAAAGTTGTAAATGCTGAACTGGTTCGAATAAAAGCTAAAATTGGAAGAATAATAGTTGCAGCTAGTACAGTTCCCATTGAAACAACTCCTAAAATAGATAAGTAATCCATCGTTGAAAAGTCAAGAAGAGAACTGAATCCATTAAAAATACCAATTGCAAAGATACAAGAGAACATGGTCATAATAATCCCAAATAAAATCGCAAAGATCGCATACGATAGTTCAATTTTAAAGTTAGAAATTGGACTGACTTTAAAATCTTCACTCAACTTCTTTTCTCTATCCGAAACCATTACTCCAAATGCACCAAGAGTACTGGTCATTGAGATAATGGTCGTTAAACCTGAGATTAGCCAATAATTGACCATCTGGATGGTATCCGTAGAGGCGGTATCACTATTCAAAGCCTCCTTGATGGCATCAATCTGAATTTGTCCTAAAAAGACTTGATAAACCAAGATTAAGATGATGACCGATAAGAAGGACATCAAGAAAGCTAATCGATCTCGTGTATAGACTTTCCGATTTCTAGAAATTAATTCAAGCATTCCCCTCTCCTCCTTTAGATTTTAGTAAGTTCAAATAAGCTGCTTCCAAATTGGAGTACTCCACATTAAATGTTTCAATAATTGATTTTCCTTGATTTTCTGAAATAATCTCCATCATCTCTTCAACCGAGACATCCTTAAATACGACTTCTGCCTCAGAGAGAACTTGACACTTCTTTACAAATTTAGATACAGATAACGATTTTACTGATTGACCAGGTTTTAAAGTGAGATTCAGGTTAGTGGTTGAATGCTGTTTAATAAAATTGGCAATATCTCCTGAATAATACAGGTTCCCTTCAATTAAAACATTTAAAATATCACAAGCAGCCATCTCTTCTAAATAATGTGTAATAAGAACGACTGTCATATTATCTTTCTTGTTCAGCTGATGAATTGCATCCCATAAATCATGACGAGATTGTGGATCTAAACCAGTTGTTGGCTCATCTAGCAACAGCAAAGACGGTTGTGGCAATAAAGCTCTGGCAATATCTACTTTCCGTTTTTGGCCCCCTGATAAACTGCCATATTTTTTCTTTTTAAGAGTGGCAACATCCAAATAGGATTGCAAATCTGTAATACGCTTTTGTACTTGTGATTTTGATAATCCATACAAGGCTCCTCGAGAAATCAAGTTTTCCTCTACCGTTAAATGATCATCTAAACGATTACTTTGAAATACAATACCGATATGTCGATAAAAATCTTTAGTTGATATTTTTTTTCCATTTACGTCCCAAGAAATTTCTCCTGAACTTGGCTTAAAATTTTTAATTAATAAATTAAAAAGCGTTGTTTTTCCAGCTCCATTTGGTCCAAGGAGTCCATAAAATTTACCTTCCTCAAGAACTAAATCAATTCCTTTCAAAGCCTTAAAGGAACCATAGCTTTTCTTTACATTGTGTAATCTAATTTCCATTTTCTGACACCAAGATCCTTTTTTCTTTCCTTGTAATCTCAGTATACCTAATTTCTATCCTCTAACGTGAGGACATTCATGTCCTGTCTAATCATCAATTTCACAAAAAAAGGCTGGGACAAAAGTCCTAGCCTCTCAATTGTCTTTGGATTGTCGAGCAAGACG